>CAUHQV010000007.1 GCA_959608625.1 uncultured Flavobacteriales bacterium | reverse complement strand
AAAGACATTGGTGCGTACCCGGGAGATATGCGACAATCTGGGCTTGGTGATGAAACTAAGCGATGTGGAATACCAGGGGGACAATCTGAAAGCCACGTTTTACTATACGGCCGAAGGACGGGTGGATTTCCGTCAGCTCATCAAAGAACTGGCCGGGGCTTTCGGGGTGCGTGTGGAAATGCGCCAGATAGGCCTGCGCCAAGAGGCGGCCCGCGTGGGGAGCATAGGTTCCTGTGGGCGGGAACTGTGCTGCACGACATGGCTTACCGACTTCCGCTCGGTCAATACCTCGGCCGCCCGCACGCAGCGGCTTTCGCTCAACCCGCAAAAACTTGCCGGGCAGTGCGGGAAGCTGAAATGTTGCCTGAACTTTGAACTGGATGTGTACGTCGATGCCCTTAAAGGCTTTCCGCATACCGATACCCCGCTAAAAACGGAAAAAGGGATCGCTTTTTTCCAGAAAATGGACGTATTCAAGGGAATGTATTGGTATGCGTACGATTTCGAAGTGATGAACTGGATAGGCCTCCATGTGAATGCCATTGCGGAAATACAGGCGCTCAACCGGCGCGGGGAAAGGCCCGAGTCGTTGGAAATGTATGTAGAACAAGAAGAATCGCGTCCAAAGGGTCGCAAACAGGAAGGTACGGAACTAAAGGCGGTCGAAGAAGGAGAACTCACCCGTTTCGATAAGAGATCCTCCGGGAAAGGGCGCCGGGACGATCGGCGTCGCGGAGACCGCCGCCGTGACGACCGGCCGCGGGAGCCTCGTCCGGAAAAAGAAAATGGGGGAGAGAAAGGGCAGCAGAACGACAGAAGGGAAGGCCGGCCTGCAAATGGCCCGGATAATCGTCGCCGTGACGACCGGCCGCGGGAGCCTCGACGGGAAAGAGAGAACAACGATGAAAACGGACGATCGAACGATAGAAGGCAGGGCCGGCCTGTAAATGGTACGGATAATCATCCATCAGGGAATAATGCTCCCCGCGCAGAACAATCCAGGGACCAGTCCGAAAGTCGGGCCGATAACCGTCCGTCAGAAAGGCAGCGCGACCGCCGCGAAAACAGAGGCCAGGAAGGAGCGGAAAACAACAATAACTCCCGGCAAAGGAGGGATTCCCGCCGTCGGGGAGACCGTCGCCGCGGCCATCCGGATAATGGAGGCCCCCGGCCTAACGGGAACGATGCGCAAAAAAGCGATCAGTAGTGAATAAATACGTTGGGATAGTATCTGCCGTGTGTGCCGCCGTTTTCTTGTCCGGCTGCACGGGCGATTCGGTCTACCGCAGGGTTCAGGCCGTTGCCGGGGACTATTGGGTGATGGGGCAGGCTTGTACTTTCGATATGGAAGTACAGGATACTACTACTCTGTACGATATTTATGTGGATCTGCGCACCTCGGACAGCTATCCCTGGAGTAATATTTATATGATAGGGGAACTTCGCGACAGTTCTTCGGTCGTTTCCCGAGATACGCTGGAGGCTGTGTTGTTCGATCCTGAAGGCAAAGCCACAGGACACGGGCTGTCCAATGTCAAAGAGAACGAGATCCTCTGGAAAAAGGATTATAAGTTTCCCCGTAAAGGCCCGTACGGGTTTGTCGTTTCGCACGGGATGCGCAATGTCGAACTGCCGGGAGTGAGCAGCGTAGGAGTCAGGATAGAATTAGCTGAAAAACAACTGTAAAAAAGAAAAAAATATATATGCCGGGCAAAAAGAAACAAACTACTTCCGCGTCGCGGTACCGCCTTTTCCGCCGGATCCTTTGGTGGGGTCTGGGGGGAGGCATCGTGTTGGTATGCCTTCTGTTTTTCCTCGTCTACAAAGGCATATTCGGACCATTGCCTACATTCGAGGATATAGAGAACCCTGAATCGAGCATCGCTACGGAGATCATTTCGTCCGACGGGCAGGTTCTGGGGAAGATTTGGAAGAACGAGAACCGCTCTCCCGTCAAATTCGAAGAGTTGTCCCCTTACCTGGTGGACGCCCTTATCGCCACCGAGGACGAACGTTTCCGCGAGCATTCGGGTGTCGACGTGCGTTCTACCGTGCGGGCGGTAGTCTTTTTGGGCAGCAAAGGCGGGGCCAGTACCCTGACCCAACAGTTGGCCAAACAGCTTTTTACCAAGAACGCTTCGCAGAACAAAATAGAGAGAGGTGTCCAGAAGCTGAAAGAGTGGATCATCGCGGCCCAGCTCGAACGCAGCTATACCAAGGACGAGATTATCACGATGTATTTCAACAAATACGATTTCCTGTACAACGCCTATGGAATCAAAAATGCCTCGCTGACTTATTTCAACAAGCTTCCCGCCGACCTGAAGATAGAAGAGGCGGCGGTGCTGGTCGGTATGGCCAAGAACCCCATCCTGTACAACCCGATCCGCAACCCTAAGAATGCGGAGTCCCGGCGCAACCAGGTGTTCCGGCAGATGAAACGCAACGGGTTCATTACCTCCGAACAGTTGGATTCCCTTTTGACGCTTCCCCTGGAAACCGATTTCCGCATGCAGACCCACACCCAGGGTTTGGCCCAGTATTTCCGCGAATATGTGCGCGAAGCGGTGAACGATTACCTCAAAGATGCGCGCAAGCCGGACGGGAGCAAGTATTCCGTGACCCAGGATGGTCTTCGGATCTACACCTCGATAGATTCGCGGATGCAGCGTTATGCCGAGGAAGCTGTGAACGAACATCTGTCCAACCTCCAGAAAGTATTCGATCATACCCAGAAAGGCAATAAGATGCGTCCGTTCTATAAAATCAGCAAGGCACAGGCCGACGATTTGATGCACCGGGCTATGAAGCGGACCGACCGTTACCGCTCCCTGAAAAACCAGGGAAAATCAGAGGCCGAGATACTTCGCGATTTCAATACGCCCGAGAAGATGACGGTATTCACCTGGGAACAGGGACGGCCTTCCACCAAGGAAGTGGAGATGACCCCTATGGATTCGATCCGATACTACAAAGGCTTCCTCAACGCCGGGTTCCTGGCCGTAGAACCCCAGACCGGCTATGTGAAAGCGTGGGTAGGGGGTATCAATTACCGGTATTTCCAGTACGACCACGTGATCAAGGCGCGCCGCCAGACAGGCTCTATTTTCAAGCCGTTCGTCTATGCTACGGCTATCGATCAGCGTAAGATGTCCCCGTGTTTCGAATATATCGACCAGCCGGTCACTTTCCCGGCCGCCGAATGGAGCCTGCCCCAGGACTGGACTCCGCGCAATTCGGACAACAAATACGACTATATGCCGTATACGTTGATAACGGGCTTGGCCAAATCGAAGAACTCCATTACCGCCTCGATCGTAAAGGATCTCGGTACGACCGAGCCTATCATCGCGCTGGCGCGTAAGCTGGGGGTTACTTCCCCTATCGACAAAGGGCCGGCCATGTGCCTGGGTTCGGCGGATATATCCCTGTATGAGATGATAGGCGCTTTTTCCACGTTTGCCAATAAGGGCAGCTATACCAAACCGATCATGGTCACGCGGATCGAAGATAAGAACGGCATCGTCCTGTACCAGGATGCAACGCCCTCTCATGCGGTGATGAGCGAGGAATCTTCCTATGCCATTATCAAACTGCTCGAAGGAGTGACCAAGAACGGAACGGGCGCCCGTTTGCGCGCTTCGTGGGCCAATTACCAGGCTTCCGATCCGGATAAGACCAAATATGTGACGGGTTATCCCTGGAAATTTACCAATCCCATTGCCGGCAAAACCGGTACGTCCCAAAACCAGTCCGACGGGTGGTTCATCGGGATGGTGCCCAACCTGGCCGCCGGGGCGTGGGTAGGATGCGAGGACCGGGCGGCCCATTTCAGTTCGATGACGTACGGACAGGGGGCTACTTCGGCCCTTCCGATATGGGCGGTGTTCATGAAGAAATGTTATGCCGATCCGACCCTCCATGTGTCGAAGGGCGAATTCGAAGCGCCTTCAGCTCCGATGTCCATCAGCCTTTCGTGTGAAAGGAACACGACCGTCTTTTCCGACGTGTCCGGTGAAGATGATGTCGAGGAAACCGTATCTTCGGATACCTGGGTGCAAAATTCCAAGGATTCTGACGTAGAATTTTAAGCGATGAAACATACCGAAGCCGCTTGCGGCTATTTCTTCGGAACCCCGCACCCTTTTGCGCAGCCGCTGGTCGATGCCTGCCGGTATCCGTGGGAGATCGTGGCACGTTTGGGGGAGGTGTTCGCCCCCGATGTGCTTTCCGTGCTGTCCCTGAAAAAGCTGGCGTATAACATTTGGGCCGAAGACGGGGCCGTGATAGAAGGCGGGGCGGCGGTAGAAGGGCGCCTGATCGCCGGGAAAGGAACGGTCGTGCGGCGCAACGCGGTTGTGCGCGGCGATGTGGTGGCCGGGCGCGGATGCGTGATAGGCAATTTTACCGAAGTGAAGAACGCCCTGCTGTTCGATGGGGTGCAATTGCCTCATTTGACGTATGTAGGGGATTCGGTATTGGGGCACAATGCCCATCTGGGGGCAGGGGCGAAAATATCCAACTTCAAATCGTTCGGTACGTCCGTGCATATCGACTTTGAAGACGGAAAGTATCCGACGGGGCTGGTGAAACTGGGTGCCGTGCTGGGCGACGATGTGGAGATAGGATGCAATGCGGTGCTCAATCCGGGCAGTATCCTGGGGCGCCGGTGCGTGGTCTATCCGCTGGTCGCTTTCCGGGGCGTAGCCGATAGCGGGACTATCGTGAAAACCGAAGGCGATCTGGCCGTAAGGAAAGAAAACGATTAATATATAATGAACGGGAAAATGACGAAATTAAGCGTAAATATCAACAAAATAGCTACCCTGCGCAATGCGCGCGGGGGCAATGTGCCCGACGTGGTACAGGTAGCGGCCGACTGCCAGCGCTTCGGCGCGCAGGGTATCACGGTACACCCGCGTCCCGACCAGCGCCATATTACGCACAAGGACGTATTTGACTTGCTATCGGTCATCGCCACCGAATACAACATCGAGGGCAACCCGACGGACGAATTCATCCAACTGGTTACCCAGGCGAAACCCACACAGGTTACATTGGTCCCGGATGCGCCGTCCAACCTCACGTCCAATGCCGGTTGGGATACCGTAGCCCATGCCGGATTCCTGCGCGAAGTGACGGAAAAATTCCAACAGGCAGGGATACGGGTATCGATTTTCGTCGATCCGGACAAAAAAATGATCGAAGGGGCCAAGGCGGCAGGCGCCGACCGGGTGGAACTCTACACCGAGCGTTTCGCCCGTCTGTACGCACAGGGGGACGAGAAAGTGATCCTCCCGTATAAAGAGGCCTCGGAATATGCCCGGTCGTTAGGGCTGGGAGTCAATGCAGGGCATGACCTTTCGCTGGACAATATAGAATTCTATATCCGGGAGATCCCGTTCACCGATGAGGTATCCATCGGGCATGCCCTTATCAGCGAAGCGCTGTATCTGGGGCTTGAAAATACGATAGGTTCGTACCTCAATAAAATAAGAAGGGCCTCGGAAGGAATTAAATGATCTCCACAATAGTGCCTACGGACACTTTGTCGTAGAGTTTTACCACGTCTTCGTTTTTCATCCGAACGCATCCGTGCGAGGCGGGTTTGCCGATCAGGCCTTCTTCCGGCGTACCGTGTATATATATGTACCGCCGGTAGCTATCTATTCCTTCACCTTTGTTAACTCCCGGTTCCGTTCCCTCCAGGTGCATGATCCGGGTGGTTACGTAATCCTTGCCGGTCGATACGGGGGATTGTACGATCTCCGCTTCCGTCCCGGTATATACTTTGGCTTTGAATATAGCGCCCAATGGTTTGCCGTCTCCGCGCTTGTCCGCGATCCGGTGGACGCCCAGGGGCGTTTTGTTGGATCCCAGTTGGTTGCCGATCCCGTATTTGGAGGTCGAACACGGGAAAACGTCCAGTGTATCGCCTTTATCGTTCAAGGTATAGAGTTTTTGACGGGCCGTATTAACAAGTACCCGGTCTACCTTGGAGGCGGAGGAATCTGCCGCATTTCCGGCCCGGCCGGACGATTCCGGGGAAAGGGCGTAACAGGAAGCGCTCAGGCAAAGCACGAGGGCGGTCAGGCCGCCGGAAATTATTTTCGTCATTTTTTCAGGTTTTATTTGCGGGCATAAAAGTAAGCAAAAAACTCTCCGCAGCGGGCCACTGCTGCCCGAAGTATCGCCCTAAAAAAGAAACGAATATGGTTTGTTTTTCAAAATAAAAATTTTACCTTTGCAAGCCATTATATAAGATGTTAAGACCGTCTTTGATCCGTTGGGTTAAAGGGTTTATTATCACTATTTTATGTTCGGTTGTTCGTAGGCCCCGCTCGAAAGGGATACGGCTCCCAATGTATTTTATGCGCTGAAAAAAGACAGTGCGGGTGTAAAAAAATAGTCTTTTCATCCCAGGGAATGGAACAAAAAAGAAGAATTTTAACATAAATAATTTTTAAGAGCAAAACAAATGCCAACCATTCAACAATTAGTTAGAAAAGGAAGAACCGTACTCGCCAAGAAGAGTAAATCGGCTGCTTTGGATTCCTGCCCGCAGCGTCGCGGGGTGTGCACGCGTGTTTACACCACTACGCCTAAGAAGCCGAATTCGGCTATGCGTAAGGTGGCTCGTGTCCGCCTGACCAACGGAAACGAGGTCAACGCATACATCGGCGGTGAAGGGCACAACCTCCAAGAGCACTCGATAGTATTGGTACGCGGTGGAAGGGTTAAGGATTTGCCGGGTGTCCGTTATCACATCGTTCGCGGTGCGCTGGATACGGCCGGTGTGAACGGACGCAAGCAGCGCCGTTCCAAGTATGGAGCCAAACGTCCTAAACCGGGACAGGCAGCACCTACTACCGGTAAGAAGAAATGATCCTAACCGTTCAACATTAAAAAAATTAAATCATGAGAAAGACAAGAGCTAAAAAAAGAGTTCTTCTTCCCGATCCGAAGTTCAACGATGCGCTGGTAACGCGTTTTGTGAACAACCTTATGTGGGACGGCAAGAAAAGTACGGCGCTTCAGGTGTTCTACGATGCTCTGGATATCGTGGGGGAAAAGTCGAAAGACAGCGAAAAATCCCCTCTGGAGATATGGAAAGAAGCATTGACCAATGTAATGCCCCATGTAGAGGTGCGCTCGCGCCGTGTCGGCGGAGCCACGTTCCAGATACCGATGCAGATCCGTCCGGACCGCAAGGTATCCATGGCAATCAAATGGCTGGTGAAATACGCCCGCCTTCGCAACGAAAAGTCGATGGCCCAGAAACTGGCCGCCGAGATCATGGCCGCTTCCAAGGAAGAGGGTGCCGCTGTTAAAAAGCGTATGGATACCCACAAAATGGCCGAAGCCAACAAGGCGTTCTCGCACTTTAGATTCTAAACATACGAGGAAAAACACATGGCAAAAAGAGATTTACATTATACGAGAAATATCGGCATCATGGCCCACATCGATGCCGGAAAGACGACCACCAGCGAACGTATCCTTTACTATACGGGTATCACCCACAAGATAGGAGAGGTACACGACGGTGCCGCTACCATGGACTGGATGGCCCAGGAGCAGGAGCGAGGCATTACCATCACTTCGGCTGCTACCACCGTGTTCTGGAACTACCCGACCCTGCAGGGTCAGTCTACTCCGGACACCAAAAAATATAAGATCAACCTGATCGACACCCCGGGACACGTAGACTTTACGGTCGAAGTGGAGCGTTCGCTCCGCATCCTGGACGGTGCCGTAGCTCTGTTCTGCGCCGTAGGCGGTGTGGAACCCCAATCCGAAACGGTTTGGCGCCAGGCTACCAAATACAATGTGCCGCGTATCGGTTTCGTCAACAAGATGGACCGCAGCGGTGCCGATTTCTTCAACGTGGTGAAACAGGTGAAAGAGCGCCTCGGCGCCAACCCTGTGCCCCTACAGGTGCCTATCGGTGCGGAAGCCGACTTCAAAGGCGTGGTAGACCTCTTGAAGATGGAAGGTATTATCTGGAATGAAGAAGACAAGGGTATGACCTATAAGGTCGTTCCCATCCCTGACGATCTGAAGGAAGAGTGCGCGAAATGGCGCCAGCACTTACTGGAGTCCGTAGCCGAGACTTCCGAAGAACTGATGGAGAAATTCTTCTCCGATCCGGATGCGATCACCGAAGCCGAATTGCTCGTGGCTATCCGCAAGGCGACCATCGCTATGGACATCACCCCGATGCTTTGCGGTTCTTCGTTCAAGAACAAAGGTGTGCAGAAGCTGCTCGACTGCGTAATGGCATTCCTGCCTTCGCCGGCCGACGTAGAGGCTCTCAAGGGGATCGACCCCCGCAACGACCAGGAAGTTGTCCGCCAGCCGGACTCGGACGAACCGATGGCTGCGCTTGCGTTCAAGATCGCTACCGACCCGTTCGTAGGCCGTTTGTGCTTCTTCCGCATGTATTCCGGAAAACTCGACGCAGGTTCTTATGTATACAACCCGCGTACCGATAAGAAGGAACGCATTTCGCGTATCTTCCAGATGCACTCGAAAGAACAGAAGCCTATCGAGACGATCGAAGCAGGCGATATCGGCGCCGGAGTAGGATTTAAGGATATCCGCACGGGAGATACCCTTTGCGATGAGAAGAATCCTATCGTCCTGGAGTCAATGACGTTCCCCGATCCTGTGATCGGTATTTCGATCGAGCCCAAGACGCAGGCCGACCTCGACAAACTGGGCGTAGGCCTGGGCAAACTGTCCGAGGAAGACCCGACGTTCCGCGTACATACGGACGAAGATTCCGGACAGACCATTATTTCCGGTATGGGTGAGCTCCACCTGGAGATCATCATCGACCGTCTGCGCCGCGAATTCAACGTCGAGGTGACCGAAGGCCAGCCGCAGGTCGCTTACAAGGAAGCGATCACCGGAACGATCGAACACCGCGAAGTGTACAAGAAACAGACCGGTGGACGCGGTAAGTTCGCCGATATCATCTTCCGCATGGAACCCAACAGCGAAGGGAAGTCCGGCCTCGAGTTTGTTTCCGCGATCAAAGGCGGTAATATTCCGAAGGAGTTCATCCCCTCGATCGAAAAAGGGTTCAAGGATGCGATTGGTGCCGGACCTTTGGCCGGTTACGAGCTTCAGGGTATGAAGATCACCGTGCTGGACGGTTCTTTCCACCCGGTGGACTCCGACCAGCTTTCGTTCGAAATGGCTGCCAAGCTGGGGTATAGGGAAGCGGCTCCCAAAGCCACTCCTATCCTGCTCGAGCCTATCATGAAACTCGAAGTGACCACTCCCGAAGAAAATATGGGCGACGTGATCGGCGACCTGAACCGCCGCCGCGGTATCATCAAAGGTACCGACAACCGTGCGGGAGCCACTGTCGTGAAGGCCGATGTGCCTCTGTCCGAGATGTTCGGTTACGTGACTTCGCTCCGTACCCTGACTTCGGGCCGTGCGACTTCCTCGATGGAATTTTCGCACTATTCCGAAGTGCCGCGCAGCATCGCTGAAGAGGTAATAGCAAAGTCAAAAAAATAAAGAATAAGTTTTAGACCATATAATACAATGAGTCAAAAGATCCGTATCAAACTAAAGTCTTACGACCACAGTCTGGTGGATAAATCGGCAGACAAGATTGTCAAGACCGTGAAATCTACCGGCGCGATAGTAAACGGTCCGATTCCGCTTCCTACGCAGAAAAAGATATTCACCGTACTGCGTTCCCCGCACGTGAACAAGAAATCGCGCGAGCAGTTCGAGCTGAATTCTTTCAAGCGCCTGCTGGATATTTACAGTTCTTCTTCCAAGACGATCGACGCCTTGATGAAGCTCGAACTGCCCAGCGGTGTAGAAGTAGAGATCAAAGTGTAATTCATTTTAGCGGATACCTTGGCCGCAGGAACCGTCCTGCGGCCAAGCGCTGTCCTGATAGTAATAATTGTCCAATAATTAAAACCACAAAATGTCTGGATTAATTGGTAAAAAAATCGGTATGACCAGCATTTTTGACCAGAACGGGAAGAATGTTCCCTGTACGGTCATAGAATGCGGTCCGTGTGTAGTAACACAGGTCAGAACCACACAGGTTGACGGGTATGAAGCCCTTCAGCTTGGTTTCGATGACAAAAAAGAAAAGAACGTTACCAAGGCACTCGGCGGACACTTCAAGAAAGCGGGAACTACCCCCAAGCACAAAGTCGTAGAATTCAAGGAATTCGATGGCGAATATAAGCTCGGTGATGTTCTCTCTGCGGATCTTTTCGCAGAAGGAGAGTTCGTGGATGTCGTAGGTACCTCCAAAGGCCGGGGGTTCCAAGGTGTCGTTAAGCGTCATGGATTTGGTGGTGTAGGACAAGCAACTCACGGTCAGCACAACCGTCTTCGCAAGCCCGGTTCTATCGGTGCGTGCTCTTACCCTGCAAAGGTGTTCAAAGGGCTCCGCATGGCAGGACGCATGGGCGGCGACCGGGTTAAGGTGAAAAACCTTCTGGTGCTCAAAGTAGAAGCAGATAAGAACCTGCTGGTAATCAAAGGATGCGTTCCGGGCGCAAAGAACTCATATTTAATTATTGAAAAGTAATGGAATTAGAAGTATTAGACATACAAGGAAAGCCGACCGGACGCAAGGTAGCACTCGACGAATCGGTTTTTGCCGTAGAGCCCAATCAGCATGCGGTATGGCTGGACGTAAAGCAGCACCTGGCCAACAAGCGTCAGGGCACGCACAGTGCGAAAGATCGCAGCATCATCTCCGGAAGCACCCGCAAGCTCAAAAAGCAGAAAGGAACGGGCGGAGCTCGTGCCGGCAGCATAAAGAACCCTATCTTCCGTGGAGGAGCCCGTGTATTCGGTCCGGTTCCGCGCGATTATTCATTCAAGCTGAACAAAAAAATCAAAAGACTGGCCCGCAAATCGGTGCTGTCTCAGAAAGTTTCGGACAAAAATCTGGTAATTATTGAGGATTTTTCATTTGAATCCCCAAAAACCAAAAATTTTGTTAATATTATCGAAGCTTTGGGGCTAAAGTCTAAAAAATCATTGTTTGTTACGGCCACCGGCGATAAAAACGTATATTTGTCCTCACGAAATTTACAGTCCGCTTCGGTTGTGCCTTGCACAGAATTAAACACTTACGCGATCATCAATGCTTCGGCGATGGTGATTTCTGAAAGTGCTTTGCAGCAATTACAGAACAACTTAAGCAACTAACGCAAGATGGATAATATATTAGTTAAGCCACTTATTACCGAAAAGATGACCGCTATCACCGATAAGAGCGGCCGTTACGGTTTTATAGTAAGGCCCGATGCCGACAAGGAGCAGATCAAGGCTGCTATTGAAAAGGTATACGGCGTTACGGTTAAGAAAGTGAATACCATTCGCTATGCCGGAAAAGTCCGCAGCCGCTATACGAAGGCCGGACTGCAGAAGGGGCATACCAATGCGTTTAAGAAGGCCATCGTAGAGATCGCCGAAGGACAAACAATCGACTTTTATAACAATATCTAAAAGATATGTCAGTTAGAAAATTAAAACCGACTACCGCCGGACAGCGCCATAAGGTACTTAACTGTAACGATGCCGTTACGGTGGGTAATCAGCCGGAAAAGTCCCTCCTTTTGCGCAAGCAAAGAACGGGCGGACGCAACAATACCGGTAAAATGACCATGCGTCAGATAGGCGGCGGTCACAAACAGCGTTATCGTATTATCGATTTCAAACGCGACAAGAAGGGAATACCTGCAGTTGTAAAAACTATAGAGTACGACCCCAATCGTTCGGCATTCATCGCTCTGGTAGCTTATGCCGACGGGGAGAAAAGATACATCATCGCTCCTGCCGGACTTCAGGCAGGGCAGACGGTCGTTTCGGGCGAAGGCATTGCCCCCGAAGTCGGGAACGCCATGTATCTGAGTGAAATTCCTCTGGGTACCGTTATTTGCTGCATCGAGCTTCGTCCTTCCCAGGGCGCCGTTATAGCGCGTTCGGCAGGTACATTCGCACAACTTGCCGCCCGTGACGGTAAGTACGCTACCATCAAACTCCCTTCGGGAGAAACACGTATGATCCTCACCACATGTATGGCTACTGTGGGTGTGGTATCCAATTCGGACCATCAGCTCGAATCTTCGGGTAAGGCCGGCCGTTCCCGCTGGCAGGGTCGCCGCCCCCGTGTCCGTGCCGTTGTGATGAACCCGGTCGATCACCCGATGGGTGGTGGTGAAGGACGCGCTTCGGGTGGACATCCGCGCACGCGCAAGGGTATGCCTGCCAAGGGTTACAAGACGCGCTCCAAGACCAAGGCAAGCAATAAGTACATTGTAGAACGAAGAAAGAAGTAAGCTATGGCACGTTCATTAAAAAAAGGACCGTTCATTCACTACAAACTGGAGAAGAAAGTGGCTGACAATGTAGAGGCCAATAAGAAAACCGTGATCAAAACCTGGTCGCGCGCATCGATGATCTCTCCGGATTTCGTAGGTCAGACTATCGCGGTACACAACGGAAAGACTTTTATCCCGGTGTACATTACTGAAAACATGGTAGGCCATAAGCTCGGCGAATTCGCTCAGACGCGTATTTTCCGCGGCCATGCCGGTGCAAAGGATAAAGGTAAACGTTAATTAGTAGGTTAAAACAAAATGGGAATTCGAAAGAAACAAAGAGCTGACGCTATAAAAGCAGCCAAAAAGCAAGTTGCCTACGCAAAACTGAATAACTGCCCTACGTCTCCCCGTAAAATGAGACTCGTGGCAGACTTAGTACGTGGTGTGGAGGTGAACAAAGCACTCCAGATACTTAAGTTCAACACCAAGCACGCATCTGCCAATATTGAAAAACTCGTTCTCTCCGCTGTGGCCAACTGGCAGGCTAAGAACGAAGGGGTAAGCCTGGAAGAGGCCAACCTGTTCATCAAGGAGATCAGCGTCGACGGCGGTTCTATGCTTAAGAGGCTCCGTCCGGCCCCCCAGGGTCGCGGGCACCGTATACGTAAACGTTCCAATCACGTAACAGTAGTGCTGGGAAGCACTGCCAATCAACCAACAGAAACTAAATAAGCAATGGGACAAAAGACAAATCCGATAGGCAACCGTTTAGGAATCATCAAAGGTTGGGAATCGAACTGGTACGGTGGCAACGATTATGGAGATAAGATTACAGAGGACAGCAAGATCCGCAAGTATCTGATGGCCCGTCTGGCCAAGGCCAGCGTATCGCGTATCGTGATTGAACGTACGCTGAAACTCGTTACGGTAACGGTTCTTACCGCCCGCCCGGGTATCATCATCGGTAAAGGCGGCCAGGAGGTCGACAAGATCAAGGAAGAGTTGAAAAAACTGACCGGAAAGGAAGTTCAAATAAATATCTTCGAGATCAAAAAGCCTGAACTGGATGCCAACCTCGTAGGTTCCAGCATCGCCCGCCAGGTAGAAGGCCGTATTTCGTACCGCCGTGCTGTTAAGATGGCGATGGCTTCTACCATGCGGATGAACGCTGAAGGTATCAAAGTGATGGTATCGGGCCGTTTGAACGGAGCCGAGATCGCACGTAGCGAAACCTTCAAGGAAGGACGTATTCCTCTGTCTACATTCCGTGCCGATATAGATTATGCTTTGGCTGAAGCCCATACCACGTATGGCCGTATCGGTATCAAGGTATGGATCATGCGCGGAGAACTTTACGGCAAGCAGGATCTTTCTCCTAACTTTGCTTCTCAGCCTTCCACCGGCGGCGCAGGGGCTCCCCGCGGCGGTCGTGGAGAAGGACGTGGTGATCGCGGCGAACGTCGGGATCGCGGCGAACGAGGCGAGAGACGTGGTGGTTCTGACCGTAACAGAAAAGCAAGGAAATAATAACAAGGCCAAAATATAGTAGAAATGTTACAGCCTAAAAGAACAAAATTTCGTAAAGTACAGAAAGGCCGCATGCATGGCCTCTCCCACAGAGGGCATACGATAGCGTTCGGTACTTTCGGACTCAAGACTCTCGAACAGAAGTGGATTACCGCCCGTCAGATAGAGGCGGCCCGTATCGCAGCTACGCGTTATATGAAACGTGAAGGACAACTTTGGATCCGCATATTCCCCGATAAGCCGATCACCCAGAAGCCGGCCGAAGTCCGCCAGGGTAAAGGTAAGGGTAACGTGGAATATTGGGCAGCCGTAGTACTTCCCGGACGTATCATGTTCGAGGTGGGAGGCGTTCCTTTTGACGTGGCCAAAGAGGCGTTGCGCCTGGCCGCTCAGAAGCTTCCCATCAAGACGAAGTTCGTAGTAGCCCACGATTTTGTAGAAGCTTAATCCGATCGCAAAATGAAACAATCCGTAATAAAAGAGATGTCGACGGCTGACCTTAAGGAGAAGCTGGTTGAGACCAAGGCCAAGCTCACCGAGCAGCGCCTCAATCATGCGGTGAATCCTTTGGAAAACCCGATGGATATCCGCAAAACGCGTAGAACGGTTGCTCGTCTTGCAACTGAGCTTACCAAAAGAGAACTTCAAAAGTAGTCAGCGGAAGATGGAAACAAGAAATCTGAGAAAAGAGCGCATAGGAGTGGTTACTTCGAACAAAATGGAGAAATCCATCGTCGTTTCCGAGGTAAAGCGCGTGAAACACCCGATGTATGGTAAATTCGTGATCAAAACGAAAAAATACTATGCACACGATGACCAGAACGCCTGCAATATCGGAGACACGGTGCGCATCATGGAGACGCGTCCTCTGTCGAAGAACAAGCGCTGGAGATTAGTCGAAATCATAGAAAGAGCTAAATAATATTATGTTACAACAAGAGTCAAGATTAAAAGTGGCCGATAACACAGGCGCCCGCGAGGTGCTTGTGATACGTGTACTGGGCGGTACCGGCAGACGGTATGCATCGCTTGGCGACACCATTGTGGTGACCGTAAAGGATGCCACCCCGACGGGAAGCGTAAAGAAAGGCCAGGTATCTAAGGCAGTTGTAGTCAGAACGAAGAAAGAGGTGCGTCGTCCCGACGGATCGTACATTCGTTTCGATGACAATGCCTGCGTTCTTTTGAGCGCAGCCGGGGAGATGCGCGGTACCCGCGTATTCGGACCCGTGGCACGCGAATTGCGTGACAAACAGTTCATGAAGATCGTATCACTCGCACCCGAAGTGCTTTAACATTGGAAAGGATCATGACAAAACTGAAAATCAAAAAAGGAGACAAGGTTGTCGTTATTTCCGGTGGTTCCAAGGGCAAGGAAGGAGAAGTCCTTCGTGTTTTTCCCGAAGATAACAAAGCAATCGTAGAGGGTGTCAATGTGGTATCCAAACACAAAAAACCCGATGCGAAGAACCCCCAGGGCGGTATCGTGAAGACGGAAGCCCCCATTCACATTTCCAACCTTTCGTTGCTGGATCCCAAGAGCGGGAAAGCTACGCGTGTAGGCTACAAGATGGAAGGGGACAAGAAAGTTAGGGTTTCTAAAAAATCAGGGGAGGTAATACGATGACATACCAGCCAAGACTTAAAGGACAGTATAAGGAAAAGGTAGTTCCTGCCCTTATGTCCGAATTCGGATACAAGAATGTAATGATGGTTCCTACCTTGGAGAAGATCGTTATCTCCAAAGGTGTAGGCACTGCCGTATCCGACAAAAAACAGATAGAATATGCCATTGACGAAACGACTCGCATTGCCGGCCAGAAGGCTATCGCATGCAATTCGAAAAAGGACGTGGCTTCGTTCAAGCTCCGTAAGGGAATGCCGATAGGCGTGAAGGTTACGCTGCGCGCAGACAAGATGTACGAGTTCCTCGACCGCTTGGTGAGCGCTTCGCTGCCCCGTATCCGCGACTTCAACGGGATCAATCCCAACGGTTTCGACGGGCGCGGTAACTACAATATGGGCGTTACCGAGCAGATCATTTTCCCGGAGATCAACATCGATCAGGTGAACAAGATTTCCGGTATGGACATCACTTTTGTAACCACGGCCAAAACCGATAAGGAAGCAAAAGCATTACTCACCGCATTCGGTTTACCATTTAAAAAGAAATAAGCACAATGGCTAAAGAATCAATGAAAGCGCGCGAGCGCAAACGTGAAGCACTTGTTGCCAAATATGCCGCCAAGCGCGCAGCGCTGAAGGCCGCCGGAGATTACGAAGGTCTGCAAAAGCTGCCCAAGAACGCTTCCCCGGTTCGTCTGCACAACCGTTGCAAACTCACCGGCCGTCCTCGCGGGTATGTCCGCCAGTTCGGTATTTCGCGTGTTACGCTCCGTGAAATGGCAAACCAGGGACTTATCCCCGGTGTGAAAAAGGCAAGCTGGTAATAAATCACATAATTAAAAGGATTACACAGAGTTATGATAACAGATCCAATAGCAGACTATCTGACAAGGCTTCGCAATGCGATCCGCGCCGGTAAGAAAGTGGTTGAGATACCAGCATCCAACCTCAAGAGGGAGATCACTAAGATCCTCTTCGAGCAGGGCTATATCCTCAACTACAAATTCGAAGGGGAAGGGCCTTCGCAGAGCATTAAGATAGCTCTCAAATATGACAAAGCTACCCGCCAGAGCGCCATCACCAAGTTGGAGCGTATCTCGTCCCCGGGTTTGCGTCAGTATGCCGGTGCCGAAGAACTGCCGCGTGTGCTCGGAGGTATGGGTATCGCCATCATGTCCACTTCGAAAGGTCTGATGACCAACAAGAAGGCCAAAGAAGAGAATATCGGCGGCGAGGTATTATGTTATGTTTACTAACACATAAACGAAAAACAAGAAATGTCACGAATAGGTAAACATCCAGTAACTATACCTGCGGGCGTAACCGTTACCATCGCTCCCGATGCCGTCACGGTAAAGGGCCCGAAGGGAGAGCTTACCCAGCAGATAAAAGAAGTTACCGTGAAACAGGAAGGCGACCAGGTGATAGTGGTTCGCCCCGAACATAACGACAAACTGGCGCATAGCCTGTATGGTACTTACCGTGCCCTGATCGCCAATATGGTACAGGGTGTATCGGAAGGATTCACCAAGCAACTCGAGTTGGTGGGTGTGGGATACCGCGCCGTCAACCAGGGTCAGAAGCTGGACCTTTCGCTCGGATTCTCGCACAACGTGATCATCGAGCTTCCCACGGAAATAAAAGTAGAAACGGTTTCCGAAAAAGGACAGAACCCTATCATCAAGCTTTATTCTCACGATAAGGAGCTTTTGGGGAAAGTTTGTGCAAAGATCCGTTCGCTGCGCAAACCGGAACCTTACAAAGGAAAGGGTATCAAGTTTGTTGGTGAAATTATCAGAAGAAAAGCCGGTAAGTCGGCATAACAGATTGTTACTATGGCATTAAGTAAACAAGAAAGAAGACAGAGAATACGTTACAGAATCCGTCGCACCATAAGCGGTACCGCTGTACGTCCCCGCATGTCGGTCTTCAGAAGCAACAAAGAGATTTACGTTCAGCTTATTGATGACGTGAACGGTGTTACGCTCGCAGCGGCTTCCTCTCGCGAGAAGGATTTCGATGCTTCGGGAGCGAAAGCTGACAATGCAAAAAAAGTAGGTCTTAAAATAGCCGAAAAAGCTCTTGCACTGGGCATAGATACCTGCACGTTCGACCGTGCCGGATATCTGTATCACGGACGCGTGAAAGCGCTAGCCGACGGAGCCAGAGAAGGAGGTCTTAAATTTTAAATGAATCATGGCTGAAGAATACAGTAAATCAGTAGAAAGAGTGAAACCGAGCGGTCTGGAACTTACAGACCGTCTGGTAGGCGTAAACCGCGTGACCAAAGTGACCAAAGGAGGCCGGGCTTTCGGTTTTTCGGCAATCGTAGTGGTAGGCGATGGAAAAGGTGTCGTAGGACACGGTCTGGGTAAATCGAAAGAGGTGTCCGAAGCCATCGTGAAAGCCATTGAGGATGCAAAAAAGAACCTGATCCGCGTTCCCCTTCTCGGCACGACCGTGCCTCACGCTCAGGAAGGCAAGTTCAGTGGAGCAAGCGTCTTTATCCGTCCTGCTTCGACCGGTACCGGTGTGATCGCCGGTGGTGCCGTTCGTGCGGTGTTGGAGACAGTGGGTATCAGCGACGTGCTTTCCAAGTCGAAAGGGTCTTCCAACCCTCACAACGTAGTAAAAGCTACTTTTAACGCCCTTTCGCAGTTGCGTAGCGCGGACCAGATAGCTGCATTGCGCGGAATATCGGTATCAAAAGTGTTCAAGGGTTAATCCGTAAAGAAAATGGCACAGATAAAAATCACACAGGTGCGTAGCCGCATAGGCCATCCCAAGGATCAGAAGAGAACCCTGGACGCACTCGGACTGAAGAAAATGAACAGTTCGGTAGTAAAGGAAGCTAACGATGCCCTGATGGGTATGGTCAACAAAGTGGCTCACCTTGTAAAAGTAGAAGAAGTAAAATAATAATCACACGGGATTTTTTCGGTGTAGGGGTATCCGTTGTTTAGGGGGCGGGTACCGTCTTTAGGGAAACCGACTCGTAAAATCCTTTTAAAAAGGTAAAAAATGAATTTACACAATCTGAAACCCGCAGAGGGTGCCGTTAAGAGAGGCAAAAGGGTTGGCCGTGGACAAGGATCCGGTAAGGGTGGTACTTCTACCCGCGGGCTGAAAGGACAGATGTCCCGTTCCGGCGCCAAGCACAAAGTTGGATTCGAGGGAGGTCAGATGCCGCTTCAGCGGCGTGTGCCGAAATTCGGCTTCAAGAACATCAACCGGGTGGAATACCGTGCCGTGAACCTGGCTACGCTCCAGGCGCTTGTCGATAATGGCAAGATCACGGACGGGGTAGTTACCATCGATACGCTGATCAAGAACGGTCTGGCAAGCAAGAACGATTTTGTGAAAGTATTGGGCCAGGGAGAGCTTAAAGCCGCTCTGAACGTGACCGTTCACAAATTTTCAAAAAGTGCAGCCGAAGCTATTGAAAAAGCCAAGGGCCAGGCGAACACCATCTAAACAAAAGGCAGATGAAAAACTTTTTTGAAACACTGGGCAACATCTGGAAGATAAAGGAACTGCGGGACAGGATATTATTTACCCTGGTCCTCTTGGCCGTTTACCGTTTCGGGTCTTTCGTACCGCTGCCCGGCGTCGATGTCGATCAGCTCAAAGGTTTGAGCGAAGCGACAGCCAACAATGGACTGCTCGGTCTTTTGAACTCGTTTACCGGAGGTGCGTTTGCGCATGCGGCTATTCTCGGTCTGGGTGTGATGCCGTACATTTCGGCATCTATCGTTGTTCAGTTGATGGCCTTTGCGGTGCCGGCGCTGCAGAAACTGCAGAAAGACGGGGAAAGCGGACGTAAACAACTCACTCAGATTACCCGTTGGCTGACCATTGCCATTGCAGCCGTGCAGGGATTTTCCTATATCGTGGCCATCGATTCACAATACCATATTGTGGCTCCGGGTATCAATATGGGGATGTTCTATACGAGTTCGATTGTCTTGTTGGTCACCGGAACGATGTTCACTATGTGGCTGGGTGAACGTATCACCGATAAGGGAGTGGGGAACGGTGTGTCCCTGATCATTACGATCGGTATTATTGCCCGCCTTCCGATAGCCCTTGCACAGGAATTTACCACTAAATTCACCGGCGGTGGCGCAGGTGGAGTGGTCATGCTCTTGGTGGAGGCTGTCTTGTGGCTCGCTGTGATCCTGTTTACGGTCATGCTGGTCAAGGGTGTGCGGAAGATCCCCGTGCAATATGCGAAAGCTGTGGCTGCTTCCGGACAAATGGGCCGCCAGATGCCTAGCGGAAAGCGCCAGTATATACCGTTGAAGGTAAATACGGCAGGCGTGATGCCTATCATTTTCGCCCAGGCTATCATGTTCATTCCGGGACTCATCGGAGGCATGTTCAGCGATTCGGTCAAGATGGCGTTCTCCGATATGTTCGGACTCTGGTACAATGTGGTACTGGCAGTGCTGATTATCGCGTTCACCTATCTTTATACCGCTATTGCGGTTAAAACCAACGATATGGCCGACGACCTGAAACGCAACGGCGGTTTTATCCCCGGCGTGAAGCCCGGAGGCCCGACAGCGGATTTGCTCGACAGGATACTGTCGTTGCTTACCCTTCCGGGAGCCATTGCGTTGGCTCTTATCGCAATTCTTCCTACCTTTGCACGTCTGGCGGGAGTGGATACCCACTTTGCCTCGTTCTTCGGGGGAACATCGCTGCTGATTATGGTAGGTGTCGTGATCGATACTATCCAGCAGATCAATTCATATCTTCTCAACCGCCATTACGACGGGTTGATGAAGACCGGTAAAATTAAAAAGTAAGGAGCGAGTATGTCGAAGCAAACGGCTATCGAAGTCGAGGGAACCATTACAGAAGCTCTTTCCAACGCCATGTTCCGCGTAGAGTTGGATAACGGCCATGTGGTAATCGCCCACATATCGGGAAAGATGCGTATGCACTACATCAAACTTCTTCCCGGCGACCGGGTGAAGTTGGAGATGTCTCCCTACGACCTGTCCAAGGCCCGCATTACTTACAGGTTTTAATCGCAGTATAACATTTTGCTCTGTAGGAGCGCAAAAAATACACCAAAAAAATGAAGGTAAGATCATCACTGAAGAAACGCAGCCCTGAATGCAAGATTGTCCGCAGAAAAGGCCGCTTGTACATCATTAACAAAAAGAACCCCAAGCTCAAACAAAGGCAGGGATAATTAATTAAAAAACGATCATATAAAGTCTTATGGCAAGAATTGCAGGGGTAGACTTACCAAAGAATAAGAGAGGGGTTATCGGCCTCACTTACATATTCGGAATAGGTAAGAGCAGAGCTCAGAAAATCCTGGCTGAGGCAGGGATAAGCGAAGACAAAAAAGTCAACGAATGGAACGACGACGAACTTGCGCTGATCCGCAAGGGGATAGCCGACAATTTTAAAGTGGAAGGCGAGCTCCGTTCGGAAGTACAGATGAGTATCAAACGTCTTATGGACATCGGTTGCTACCGGGGTATCCGTCATCGTAACGGCCTTCCGTTGCGCGGACAGCGTACCAAGAACAACTCCCGTACGCGTAAGGGTAAACGTAAGACAGTTGCAAATAAGAAGAAAGCCACTAAATAATAAATAGGATATGGCCAAAAATACGAAAGCAAGCACCAAGAAACGCAAAGTGGCCGTTGAGCCCGTGGGAGAGGCTCACGTAAGCGCTTCGTTCAACAACCTGATCGTGACCCTTACCAATAAAGCCGGACAGGTGATCTCCTGGTCTTCGGCCGGTAAGATGGGTTTCAAAGGTTCGAAGAAGAATACTCCTTATGCAGCTCAGACAGCCGCTGAAGATGCCGCGAAAGTCGCTTTGGATGCCGGACTGAGGAAAGTGAAAGTGTATGTGAAAGGCCCGGGCAACGGACGCGAGTCCGCTATCCGTACGATCCATACCTCGGGAATCGAAGTAACCGAAATCGTTGACGTTACTCCTTTGCCCCACAATGGTTGCCGTCCTCCCAAACGCAGAAGAGTATAAAAGAGTAGTATAATTAATACCAAAAGGTAACACAGAAAATGGCAAAATATATAGGTCCAAAAACTAAGATTGCACGTAAGTTTGGCGAGGCCATTTACGGAGAAGATCGTTCGTTTGAAAAACGCAACTATCCTCCCGGACAGCATGGTATGGCCCGTCGCCGTGCAAAACGTTCAGAATATGCTACTCAGTTGCAGGAGAAACAAAAGGCAAAGTATACGTATGGTATTCTGGAAAGGCAGTTCCGCAATATTTTCGAGAAAGCCCAGCGCGCCAGCGGAATTACCGGTGAGATTCTGCTCCAGCTTTGCGAATCCCGCCTGGACAATGTAGTATACCGTTTGGGGATCGCTCCCACGCGGGCTGCTGCACGCCAGTTGGTAGGACACCGGCATATCACCGTGAACGGAGAGGTGGTCAACATCCCTTCGTACTGTCTCAAGGCAGGGGACAAGGTGGCTGTCCGCGAAAAATCCAAATCGCTGGAAGCTGTCGCCGTTTCGCTCGCCGCCCGCAAATCCTATGATTGGCTTCAGTGGAATGACGAGACCAAGGAAGGGACGTTCGTAGCTATTCCGGATCGCGTTCAGATCCCGGAAAATATCAAGGAGCAGCTTATCGTCGAGTTGTATTCTAAGTAATACCGATTTTTTAACGAAAAAAAATTCTATGGCAATTCTAAACTTTCAGAAGCCCGACAAAGTGGTGATGATCCACTCCCAGGACAACGAAGGTCGGTTCGAGTTCCGTCCTCTGGAACAGGGGTACGGATTGACCATAGGCAATGCCCTGAGGAGGGTTCTTCTCTCTTCGCTCGAGGGCTTTGCCATTACCGGCATTCGTATAGAGGGAGTAGAGCACGAGTTCACCACGATACCCGGTGTGGTGGAAGACGTGACCGAGATTATCCTCAATCTCAAGCAGGTGCGTTTCCGCCGTCAGGTGGAAGATACCGAAACGGAAAACGTGAGCGTTTCCATTACCGGAACCGATAAGATTACGGCCGGTGATTTTCAGCGCTTTATTTCCGGTTTCCAGGTACTCAACCCCGAACTGGTAATCTGCACGATGGAGCCTACGGTGCGTTTCAATATGGATTTTACCATTGAGAAAGGCCGCGGTTTCGTTCCGGCAGAGGAAAACAAGAAGCAGGGCGTTCCCATGAACACCATAGCGATCGATGCGATTTACACTCCGATAAAGAATGTACAATATGCTGTCGAAAACTATCGTGTCGAGCAGAAGACCGACTACGAGAAACTGGTGCTGGAGATAAAGACAGATGGGTCTATCTCTCCGAAGGATGCTCTTACCGAGGCCAGCAAAATATTGATCCACCATTTCATGCTGTTCTCAGACGAGCGCATCACCCTGGAATCCGATGATATTGCCAAGAGTGAGAATTACGATGAGGAGTCGCTCCATATGCGCCAACTGCTTAAAACCAAACTGGTCGACCTCGACCTGTCGGTTCGTGCGTTGAACTGCCTGAAAGCCGCCGAAGTGGAAACTTTGGGCGAACTGGTGGCCTACAATAAATCGGATCTGATGAAATTCCGCAATTTCGGGAAGAAATCCCTGACCGAATTGGAGGAATTGGTGGCCAACAAGGGGCTTCAGTTCGGTATGGACCTCACTAAGTATAAACTGGATAAAGAATAACAAATACGTAGAGCCCGAAAGGCTTGTCATTTACATAAATGAGACACGGAAAAAAAGTAAACCACCTTGGCCGCACATCAGCTCACCGCAAGGCGCTGATGGCCAACATGGCATGCTCCCTGATAGAGCACAAAAGGATCAATACTACGCTGGCTAAGGCCCGCGAACTCCGCAAGTATATCGAGCCGCTGATCACCAAAGGCAAAAAAGACGAAACGCACTCCCGTCGTATGGTATTCTCATACCTGCAGAACAAGGATGCCGTGAAGGCGCTTTTCGGTGAGATCGCTACTAAAGTAGGCGACCGTCCCGGAGGATATACCCGCATCATCAAACTCGGGAACCGTTTGGGTGACGCTGCCGAAATGTGCATGATCGAGTTGGTGGATTTCAACGCCATCTATTCTGCCAATGGAAAAGCCGAAGTTGCGGCTGCTAAAAAGCCCCGTACGCGTCGTGCCGGAAAGAAGAAAGCGGAAGATGCTGTGGAGGAACCCGTAGCAGAACAGGCTGTAGAGGCAGAGGTTAAAGCAGAGGAAAAGGCCGCAGAACCGAAGGCCGCTAAAAAGCCCGCTGCCAAGAAACCCGCCGCAAAGAAAGACGAAAAGGAAGAGGAAAAATAAGCCTTGGAACAATTCGTCCGGCACCAAAAAACGAAAAAACATCGTTTTTGAATATTCAAAAACGGATAAGCTACTTGTTTGCTTATCCGTTTTTTTTGGGACATACATTTAGGAACATGCGTGTAAATGTGCCATAATCGGCGTACATTTGCATACGGAAAAAATATAAGGAAATATGAAATTTCAGGATAAGAAAGATGCCGTCCTGCTATTGGAAGACGGAACCCTGTTCTGGGGAAAATCGATAGGCGTGGAAGGAACCGCTTCCGGGGAGCTTTGCTTCAATACCGGTATGACAGGGTATCAGGAGATATTTACAGACCCTTCGTACTTTGGTCAGTTGATGGTGACCACCAACGCCCATATTGGGAACTACGGGGTGAACAGCGATG
The DNA here is from genome assembly GCA_959608625.1 of uncultured Flavobacteriales bacterium. GTDB lineage: Bacteria > Bacteroidota > Bacteroidia > Flavobacteriales > UBA1820 > Merdimorpha. Next base: position 44,200 of record CAUHQV010000007.1, on the reverse strand, counting down.
AAGTGGAATCCGACGGGATGAAGATCGCCGGCTTGATATGCCGCAATTTCAATTTTTCCCCTTCCCGGGTGGATTCGGACGGCTCGCTGGAAGACTACTTCAAACAGCAGAATAAACTGGCGATCACCGACGTCGATACGCGCGCGGTGGTGAGTTATATCCGCAGTAAAGGTGCCATGAACGCTGTTATTTCCACTCATACGGAGGATATGGATGCTCTGAAGAAGATACTGGCTGAAACGCCCAATATGAAAGGGCTGGAGCTGGCTTCCAAAGTATCCACGAAAGAACCTTACTTTGTCGGCGATCCGGAAGCCCCGGTAAAGATCGCGGCTCTCGACCTGGGCATCAAAAAGAATATCCTGCGCAATTTGGCAGGCCGAGGATGCTATATCAAGGTATTCCCGTACGATACGCCGCTGGCGGAACTGAAAAAGTGGAATCCGGACGGATATTTCCTGTCAAACGGCCCCGGCGATCCGGAACCCCTGAAAGGCGTACAGGAAGTGGCCCGGCAGATCATCGAGGAAAACCTTCCCCTTTTCGGGATATGTCTCGGACACCAAATTATCGCCTTGTCGCAGGGAATAGAGACCTATAAAATGCATAATGGGCATCGCGGGATCAACCATCCGGTGATGAACTTTGAAACGGGAAAAGGGGAGATCACTTCTCAGAACCACGGTTTCGTCGTAAACCGCGAGCAGGCCGAAGCCTCCGATAAGATCGAGATCACGCACGAACACCTGAACGACCATACGGTAGCCGGAATACGCCTGAAAGGCAAAAAGTGCTTTTCGGTACAGTATCACCCGGAGGCAGGCCCCGGGCCGCACGACGCTTCCTACCTTTTCGACCAGTTCATCGCGATGATAAAAGGCTGAACATGGTAAAGGCCGTCATATTCGATATGGACGGAGTGCTGATAGACTCCGAACCTTCGTGGCGGCAGGCCATGACCGAGGTTTTCACCCAAGCGGGGATTCCTTACAGCGAGCAGGAAGCCGCTAAAACGCAGGGAGTACGGATAGGTGATATTGTCCGTCAGGTACGCGGCCAGCACCCGGCCGCGGATTGGACGGCCGAGAAGCTCGACAAGGCTATCTGCGACCGGGTAAGCGAATTGGTGTTGGCTCATGGCCGGATAATGCCGGGGATCGACCGGATACTCGACGCCGCCGGCCGAAAGGGCCTGAAACTCGGACTGGCCACATCAACCCCCCGGGAAGTGGCCGCCAATTTTATCCGCCGCATCGGGATAGGGGATAAATTAGATGCCGTATGCACCGGGGACGAAGTCCGGTATGGTAAACCCCACCCGGAGATCTACCTGCTTTGTGCATCTCTGCTGGGAGTAGAACCGCAGGAATGCTTGGTATTCGAGGATTCCGTCAGCGGGGTACTGGCGGCCAAGGCGGCCCGGTGCAAATGTATCGCTGTCCCCGAGTCGGGGATGTTCGACGATCCGCGCTACGGGATAGCCGATCTGAAATTGCATGGTCTGGAAGAATTCGAAGATAAAATGGCGCTGTAATACAGCGCCATTTTTTGTCGGGGAAGATTTGAATAACTTATATTTTTTCAGCGGCATCGGAGGGTATCCATCCGATTTTTCCGTCTGCCAGGCGGATTTTGGTCCATTTGTTCAGGGTTTCTTCCACCCCTACTTTAGTCCCTTCGTGGATGGAGAAGGCATCGCCCCCCGAGAAGCTCGGCTCGCTCTTGGCTGTGACGTTGGCGGCGGTCACGATGGAGTAAGGATTTTCTTTTATCTGGCCTTCCTCGTGCTTTTGAAGGCCGTAGCAGGCGAGTCCCAGCAACAGGCTGAGGATAAACCCGTAAAAAGCCCACCGTTTGGCAAATGTGCGGAGGCTATACAGGAACAGGGCAAACAGGATAAGGGCCCCCCACGCAAAAACGATAGCCCCCACACTCCAGGCGCTGATGGACAAGGAGCCCCCGATGCTGTTTATCACCCGGCCGGACATCGACTCCCCGAGGGGGATTATATTATCCACGGTCAGGCTGCGGGCGATACTCAGGTTGTGCTGGATCTCGCCGTCCGACGGAGCGAGCAGGGCGGCCCGCTCATAGGCCAGGATGGTAGGCGCGATGTATCCCAAGCGGTAATATGCGTTGCCCAGGTTGTTGTACAATTCCGCCGATTTGTATCCTATCCTTATCAGCGAATCGTATTTTTCGGCGGCCTGTTTGAAATCCGAATTTTGGTAGTCCTTGTTAGCCTGTTGGAACAGAGCCGTAGGGGTCTGTCCGGAAGCGGCGACCGGCGAAAGGCCTATGGCGATCATCGACAGGCAGAAAAGAAAAAAGGGCCGGCGGATATTTTTGATCGTATTTTTCATGGTCTTTTAGCCTTTTATACTTTTATTGACGTTCACAATGGCTTTAGCGGCAATCTGGTAATCCGTTTCGGCCTGAGAGGGAGCGAATCCGGCGTAACGCGCTTGGTTGCAAGCTTCGAGTGCATCGATAAGCTCCTGTGCAACCGAATCTTCCGCTCCGTGGGCAATCACCTCTTTATGAATCCGGTCGATGGAGGCGTCCTTGCGGGAGAGTTTCAACTTGTCGGAAATGAAACTGTACAACGCTTTTTCCGTCTCGTAATAGAATGCCTGGTAATCCTTTCGGTCGAGGGCTTTTTTTGCTTTGCTTAGGCGCACACGTGCCGCATGGGCCGCTTTTTTTGCCTTTGCCTGCGGGGAATTCCGGTCTACCGAGGCATCGTAGAGGCGCTTAAGCAAGAGCAGGGGGATCAATGCCAGGGGTAATACAAACAATAGCGTATACCAAAAACGATCGTAGAACGGCTGGTAGGAGGCGGGCTTCAAGTCAGTGTTCAGCCGGATAAAGCCGATGTCGGTATTCAGGTAATTGACGTTAGTTTTCTCGGCGGCTTTCGGCCCCGGGCGCTGAGCGGCCGATTGGCTGGTAATGTCTTCGCCCGATACTTTCAAGATTGTTTCTTCGGCATGCAGGGTAACGTATTTTCCCGCATCGGGATCGAAATAAGAAAATTCGATTTCGGGGATCTTGTATTCTCCTTTTACGCGGGGGATAAGGACGAATTGCTCGTTGAGCGAACCGCGGAGGCCGACAGTGGCTAGCGAGGTAGAGGTTTGTAGTTTTGGATCGTAGCGCTCTATTTCGGCCGGGAAAGTCGGTTCCGGCATCCGGATTTGGGAGATATTTCCCGTGCCCCGCACGTCGATCGTGAGTGTGGCCGATTCTCCGGTATTTACTTCCGACTTGGACAAAGAAGTTTTCATCGTGAATTGCCCGACACCGCCGCTGAAATTCTCCGGACGGTCTTTCAAAGGGAGAGCATGCACACTTATTTCGATCGGGGCACTGGATATGGAATAGGGGGCTGTCCGGGTAATCTCGTCGCCCCAGTAGTCATATTGTCCGGTGCCTACTTCGGCGAGCATACTCAATGAAAGAGGCTGGATCGTTTGACGGCCTTCTTTCTGAGGAATTAACAGGACTTTGTAATACGTGATCACATGATAAAGCTCATCGCGGTAATAACCCTGGTTTTCCATTTTGTTTTCGGGGATATCCGCTTCGGTATAGACCTGAGTCCAGAAAGTATCGAATTTGGGAACCTGATTGACGGACAACCGGCCGATATTCATCCGGTAGTATAATTTGTACGTAACGGTAAAAGGTTCTCCCACGTAAGGGTTTCGGTCGGACACTTCGGCTACCAGGTGGATGTTTTCCCGGGCCGACGCTGTCGGATTGGACATCCGCTGTGCCGTTTGTTGGCCTTCGATAGCTTTGCCTACTTCGATAGCGATACGTGGGGTCTGGTGTTTTTTCCCTTTCACGCTTATCATAGCCGGTTCTATATACAGCGTTCCTTCTTTTTTCGGTTGAACCAGATAAGTAATTGAGGTTTTTTGTTCTGTCCGGCTTTGTCCGTTCACATAATTGGCTACCATGCTCCGCATGAAATTGGGGCCCGAAAGGATCACGAAATCCTTGAATGCAGGCCCGGCGAAGTAATCCTGATCTATCGGCATGGAGGTGGAAATTTCCACAGTCAGGTTTTCATTGACGGCCATTTTCTTCTTTGACACATTGACCGTTACAGGCTGGCCGTCCTGTTGCGCATGAACCGGAAGTGCGCAGAGAGACAAAGCGAACAGCACTGTCGCAGCCAAGGTTGTAATGAATGTTCTGTTTTTCAAATTAAGCCTCCTGTTCTTCATCATTGATGTATGGTAGAATGGATTGATTACCAGTCTTTGGTGGTGTGGATGACGGCCCCTTCCGTTTTTTCTCCCTTTACTTTTTCCTGAGTCCCCTGTTCCTGGCGGTCTATCGCACGCAGCATCTGTTCATCGGATTGAGATAATTGCTGAGGGGTATTTTGCCCAGAAGAGCCACCGCCCTGATTATTCGGGTTGTCGTCCTTGTTCTGGTCGTTGTTATTTTGGTTGTCGTCCTTGTTCTGGTCGTTGTTATTTTGGTTGTCGTCCTTGTTCTGGTCGTTGTTATTTTGGTTGTCGTCCTTGTTTTGGTCGTTATTCTGATTTTGGTTGTCGTCCTTGTTCTGGTCGTTATTCTGATTTTGGTTCTGATCCTGATTCGGTTGTTGCTGGTCTTTCAGCAACTGCTGGGCCAATGCGAGGTTGTACCGGGCTTGTTCGTCGGCCGGGTTACGGCGCAACGCATCCTTGTACAGTTTGATGGCTTCGGCGTAATTTTTCTTGTCCATTTCTACTCCCCCCAGGTTGTACAGGATATCCGATCGGTCCCCTCCTTCCGGAGTATTCATCAGGGATTTTGTCCAGGAGGATTTGGCCTTGTCGCCCTCCCCGCCCAGATAAAGGGAATTTCCCAGGTTGTACCAACCGGCTGCGTAAGTGGTGTCTACGGCTATGGCGTTCATGTACAGGGAGTCTGCCAGTTCATACTCCGCTTTTTTGTACATTTTGTTCCCTTTTTGCAGAAAGTCTTTTTTGGCCAGGTTATTCTTATTCTGTGCCCAAGCGTTTCCCGGGAGCAGAAATAAGGCTGCCAAAACAAAAATCGTATATGTCGCTGATCCGAATCTCATATCTATCGTTTTTTAATCCTCTTCTTCCGGTTTTTCTTCGCCGAAAAGGTTGTACCGGCTCATCAGGCGACTGCGCCGGAACCCGAGCACGGTATCCAATACCAACAGCAAAAGCGCTGCCCCGGCAAACCATTGGTACCGGTCTTTATATTGCACGATCTCCGTCTCTCCGTAATCGTTCTTGGGGCCTTTGCCCAGGAGGTCGGTGATCTTTTCGACCACAGCCGATGTGGATGTTCCGTCTATGTATTGTCCGGAAGCAGCCTTGGCAATGTCATTGAGCATCGTTTGGTCGGCCTTGGTCACTACCACATTGCCCTCGATGTCTTTCTTATATCCGGTCACGATGCCTTTTTCCCGCAGGGGTATGGGGCCGCCTTGGGCTGTCCCCACACCGACCGTATAGATCTTTACTCCTTTTTCAGCCGAGGTTTTGGCTACGTCTACCGCGTTGAGGTCTTCCCGGTGGTCTTCACCGTCCGAAATAATGACCAGCAGTTTGTTCTTGACCGAAGGGTCGTCAAAGTAGCGCCACGACAGGCCGATCGCTTCGCCGATGGACGTACCCTGCGAGGAGACCATCGACGGATCTGCGGTAGCCAGGAACATCTTAGCGGCGGAATAGTCGCTGGTAATAGGGAGCAGGGGATAAGCGCTGCCGGCATAAGCGATGATGCCCACCCGGTCGCCGCCCAGGTTGTCTATGGTTCGGGAGATGATCTGCTTTGCCTTGTCCAACCGGTTGGGGGCTACGTCTTCGGCCTTCATCGAGAGCGATACGTCGAGGGCAAAGACGATATCCGATCCCTGAACCTTTATTTTTTCGATCCGGGTGCCGATGCGGGGGTTTACCAGCGCCAGGGTGAGCAGGAGGATCACGAAAGTATACAGGATAGTCTTCCATGCCAGCGCCGACGTGCTTTTGTACGGGGCGAGTATCATCATAAGCCGCGAAGAGGCAAGCGCCTGCTGTTTTTTCCGCCGGTACCGCAGTACATAGGCGAACAGGATCCACAAAAGAGGGATCAGAAGCAGGAGTTGCAGGTATGCGGGTCTGTCCAGTTCGTACATTTTTTCAGCCTTCTATCTAACGTTTATACAATCCCTTTATAAACCGTACCGCGCAAGGTCGCTTCCAGCAGGAAAAGAAGCAGGGCGGCCAACAGCCAGGAGCGGAACATCTCGTTGTAATTGTAATACTTGGTCTCTTCCACTTTGCTTTTTTCCAGGGAGTCGATCTCTTTGTAAATATCCTTGAGCTTGTTCTCGTCGGTAGCCCGGAAATATTTCCCGCCGGTAGTGGCGGCGATCTCGCGCATCAGTTGTTCGTCTATCTCCACCGGGATCTTCTGGTAGATCAGTTTTCCCGTCCGCTGGTCGCGGGCCACTGGATAGTCAGCCAGGCCGTTGGTTCCGATGCCGATGGTATAGACTTTTATGCCCAGTTTTTTGGCGACTTCCGCTACGGTGCGCGGGTCGACGAATCCATCGTTGTTCACCCCATCGGTGAGCAGGATGATGACCTTGCTTTTGGCTTCGGAGTCCTTCAGGCGGTTGATGGCCGTACCGAGCCCCATGCCGATGGCGGTCGTTTCCCCGATCAGTCCCTGCCGGAGCCCCTGGATGGTTTGCACGATAATGCGCTTATCCGTAGTGAGCGGGGTCTGTGTAAAACTCTCCGTGGCGTAGGTCACGATGCCGATGCGGTCTCCCGGCCGGCCTTCGGCGAATTCGGTGGCCACTTTCTTGAGCGCATCCAGGCGGGACGGTTTGAAGTCGCGCGCCAGCATCGAACCCGAAAGGTCTATCGACATCACAATATCCACACCGAGGCCGGCGTGGGTCTGCGAACTCACTTCCACCCCGCGGGGCCGAGTCATCGCTACCACAACACAGGCGATAACGGCCATACGCAGCACCCAGAGCACGGGTCGGGTTTTAGACAGGTAGTCGTCGGCCAATACGAAGCCGCGGATGCTGGATATTTTCAGATAAGGGTACAGCCGGTTGCCCCGCCACCACAGGTATGCCACCAGAAGGGGGATGAGCAGCAGGAGCCAGAAGAACCCTTTGTTTGCTATTTCGAAACTACTCTCCGACATTTTCTTCTTTTCGTTTTTGTTCGTTTTCCGCGACCTTTCCTTCCGGATTTTCCTGTGGCCGCAGGGAATCTACGATTTCTTCGGCGTATTTCCGGTACCGTTCGTTTTCCGATCCGCCGGGGAACATTTTGGCGAACTTCACCAGGTCGGCATCCAGCAGCAGGTCGCGGAGTTTGCCGTACTGTTCTTTGCTCAGATGAAGTTTGCGCACGTCGCGCAGTGTTTCTTCGGATGTGCTTTCAGGGGCCGGTATGCCGTATTGTTCGTCCAGATAAAGGCGGATCACGTCCGTCAGTTCGATGTAGAAATCCTTTACCTGTCCTTTTTCGATCAGTTTTTCCCGGTCCAGGCGGTCCAGACGGAATTTGGCGCGCTCGTAAGGGCTGAGCAGCATTTCCGGGGGGAGTTTCTTTTCCCGGCGGCGCTTGGCAAGCCGCCATATTTCCCAGGCGAGTAACGCTGCGATGGCCAGGACAATGAATATCCAGTAGTATTTCCGGAAAATCTCGCCCGCCGTGTACGGATCGGGGTGTATGTCTTTGATCCCGTACCGGGGCTGCCGCAGCGTATCGACGGGTACAGTGGCGACGTCTATCTTGAAAGATTCGGTGGAAAGGATTTCTTCGCCGGCTCTTACCTGAATGGGAGGAACGATGTATTTCCCTTTTTCAAACGAAGTAAGGCTGTATACGATGCGGTATATGGCTTCGTTCTTTTTGTAGGATGTGTCTATTTTTGAACGGTCTACTACCTCCATGCTGTCGCTTTTGAACTGCAGACTGGGAAAATCGATCAGCGCGTCCTTGGGCGCCCGGACTTCGAGGTTCAGTTTTACCTGTTCGCCGATCCGGATCTTGGTCGTGTCCGTAGACCATTTGAGGGTAGGAGTGCTTTGGGCATACGCGACTGCCGGCAGCAGAATGGCCGCCACCCACAATCCCCACGTTCTCCACCCCTTAGCGCATGCGGAAATATCCGAGTAACTGTTTGGCATAATCATCTTTCGTGCTTGTGCTTATCGTGCCCGCCCCGCAGTGGCGGAAAGTATCCTGAAAATAGTTGACGCGGCGGTCATACTGCTGGCGGTAGGAATTCTTGACCGACTTGGACGAAGTGTTCACCCAGACGTAGCGTCCGGTTTCGTCGTGGCGCATCAGTACCATGCCCATGTCGGGAATGGCCGCTTCGGCCGGGTCGTAGATCCGTATCCCCGTCAGGTCGTGCTTGCGGGCCACTACGGTGAGCGAGTCCTTGTACGAGGCATCGATGAAGTCCGAAACGAGGAATACGATCGCTTTCTTTTTCAATACACCGAACAGGTATTCCATGGCGGCGCTGATATTGGTGCGGCGGCTGGACGGCTCGAACTCGATCAGTTCGCGGATGATACGCAGTACGTGCATCCGTCCTTTTCCGGGCGGAATGAACAATTCCACCTTGTCCGAGAACAGCATCAGGCCGATCTTGTCGTTGTTGCCCATGGCCGAAAAAGCCAGCGTGGCGCATATTTCGGTAACGATATCCCGTTTGGTCGCATCGCCCGTGCCGAAAAACTGCGAGCCCGATACGTCGACGGCCAGCATCATGGTCAATTCGCGTTCTTCTTCGAAGACCTTGACATGGGGCAGGCTCGTTTTGGCGGTCACGTTCCAATCGATGTTGCGCACGTCGTCGCCGAACTGGTAGGCCCGCACTTCGCTGAACGTCATACCCCGGCCTTTGAACGAACTGTGGTATTCGCCCGAGAAGACATGGTCGGACAAGCGGCGCGTCTTGATCTCTATTTTGCGGACTTTCTTAAGTACTTCCTTGACATCCATCGCGGAATCCTCCTTTTAATGAAATCAGGGAACCTGTACTTCGTTGATAATGGTGTTGATGATCTCTTCGGTACGCACGTTCTCCGCTTCCGCTTCGTAGGTCACTCCGATACGGTGGCGCAGTACGTCCGGCGCTACGGCACGGACGTCTTCCGGGATCACATAGCCCCGTCCGCGCAGGAAAGCGTATACCTTGGAGGCTGTTACCAGGTTGATACTGCCTCGCGGGGATGCCCCGTACGCGATCAGCGGTTTGAGTTTATCCAGTTTGTACTCGCCGGGGAAACGCGTGGCGAAAACGATATCGAGGATGTACTGCTCGATCTTTTCATCCATATATACTTCCTTGGCGGCTTCGCGTCCGCGGCGGATATCCTCCAGCGATACGACCGGACGGATGGCTTTCGTGCCTTCGGTTCCGGCGATGCGGCGCATGATCTTCTGCTCGTCCTCTTTGGAGGGGTATTCCACGACGGTCTTAAGCATGAAACGGTCCATCTGCGCTTCGGGCAGGGGATAAGTACCTTCCTGCTCGATCGGGTTCTGGGTGGCCATGACCAAAAACGGATCGTCCAAGCGGAATGTTTCCTCCCCGATAGTGACCTGGCGCTCCTGCATCGCTTCCAGCAGGGCCGATTGCACCTTGGCCGGGGCGCGGTTTATTTCGTCCGCCAGGACGAAATTGGCGAATACCGGGCCTTTTTTGATGGAGAAATCCCCGTCTTTCACATTGTAGATCATCGTACCGATCACGTCTGCCGGGAGCAGGTCGGGGGTGAACTGTATGCGGGAGAAATCGCCGTCCACGGCTTTTGCCAGCGAGTTGATGGCCAGTGTCTTTGCCAGTCCGGGGACGCCTTCCAGCAGGATATGCCCTCCGCCCAGCAGGCCTATCATCAGGCGCTCGATCATTTGATTCTGTCCTACGATGACGTTGTTGATCTCGCTGGTGAGCAAATTAACAAAAGCGCTCTCGCGGGCGATTTTTTCACCCAATGCACGAATGTCGACCGATTTGTTCGATTCTTCCATTTTTATATACTTTTTTTCTGTGTTTTTTCGATATACGAAATTCGCAATTCAGAGGGTGTTTTGCTGTTAACCATTTGTTAAAAATCCGCATTGCAATCATCTGCAAATAATAAAGTTGGGCTAAAAAAAAGACCGTTTTTAAAAAAGCTCCGCCAATGTTAAAAATCCGGCCGCATCCGGCTTTTCCGCTCCGGGTTTTAGTGTTACCTTTGTCGCAGAATCGAAACTATAAGAAAGACAGTATGAAAACAGGTATCATAAGCGCGATGTACGAGGAATTCGACCGGCTCCTTCAGGCAGTAGAAGTGGAGAAAAAGACTAACCTGGGACGGCGGGAATATATCGAAGGAAAACTCTTCGGGCACGATGTGGTGCTCGTCTTTTCCCAGTGGGGGAAGACAGCGGCGGCCTCTACCACGGCCAACCTGATCAATGTATTCGGGATCGACCGCCTGGTATTCACCGGGGTGGCGGGCGGTCTGGACGCCCATGCCCGGATCGGGGATATTGTCGTGGCCGAACGCCTGTACCATCACGATGTGGATGCCTCTCCGTTTAAGCCCCGTTATTTCGTGCCTTTGGTGGGGCCGGACGGGATCGAAACGGATACCCATACGTCGAATCTGCTGGCCGAGGCGGCCCGTTATTTCGCGGCGCGGATAAAGGAGCATATCAGCCCCGAGGATGTTGCGGAATTCTCGCTGGAAAACGTATTGGTGCACCGGAAAAATATCGCCACCGGCGACCAGTTCGTCAAAACCGACAAGGTGCGCGAGCGGATCATGAACGATCTGCCGGATATGTATGCCGTGGAAATGGAGGGTGCTGCCGTAGCCCAGGTCTGCTGGGAACATGGGATCCCTTTTGCCGTGATGCGTACCATTTCCGACACGGCGAACGGGGATGCGCCGGACGATTATCCCAAGTTTCTCTCGAAAGTGGCCAGCCTCTACTCCTTTTATATAATAAAGGAGTTTTTGAACAAAAAATAGAAAGCGGATTTCACTAATAAAAAAGGGCGGAAACCGATTGGTCTCCGCCCTTTTTATTAACTAAATATCCGGATCAGGATTCCGGGCCGGGTGCTTCGGCGGCCATCATGACGGTAGGCGCATAAGTGAGCCCGGTGGGTAGCAGCACGTATTTTTCCAGCGTAAAGCTCTTACCTTCGGTCGTCCAGTGCATCGGGCCGTAAGCACCCATCCGGGCGGGCAGCGCATGCAGGGGGCCGAAGGTGTTACGGCGGGTAAGGACTACCGTTATTTCGGCCGGTTCTTCTTTTTTCGCCGCTTCGGTCACGTCCAGCCGGTAAGGAGACCAGGCCGCCATCTGCCCGTCTGCCGTCTTCAGGCAGGCCCCGTCGTAGGACGGAATTTTTAGAAAAACCTTTTGGTCGCTACCCACAGAAGGCAGCTTGTCTATTTGATAGGTAACGGCCCCGGAGTAGAACGGAAGCCCTTGGGGAACGATGTCGCCTGCGGAAAGACTATCCGGGAGCATAGTGAGCGTCCGGTCGATGCCGTCCAGCCGTACCCCGAAATCCCCGGTGAGCAGCAGGGCTTCCAGGTTGAGGTCGCGGCTGAAACCGAAAGTCATCGTCAGGTGGTTCTTTCCTTTTTTCAGTAGGGTGGGCGACAGGGGGATTTTTCGGATGGATGGGTCGATATACCACCCGGCATCCGTCTTTTTCAGTTCCGTCCCGTTCAGGCTGACCGAAAAATGCTCCGGGGTCTCCATGCACAGGAAGAGTTCTCCGGTGGGAACGATTTCCACATCGAACGGGAAATCCAACGTGACGCGGCCCAACTCCTGCGAATTGTCCGGCAGGTATTTTTCTGCATACCAGGGCTGGAGCATATCCCCGCCCCGGTAGGGCAGCCCGAAATAATCGCGTATTCCCCGGTCTATTTTCAGTATCTCGGCAAGGGGATTTTGGGGCTGCCCCTCTATTTGCCAGGTGGCCACGTCGAGTACGCAAATATTCGGCTCGTCCAGGCGGTAAGCGTATTTCCCGGGTAGTTCCTTCTTCGTGATTTTAGCTTCGGCGTCTGCTTTCCGGGCAAAATCCGGCATTTCGGCGGATACCGTATAGACCTTTTCCCCGATAGGTTCGAAGGCAGTTTTGATCGTGAGGCTATCGCCCCGCCGGGTGCATTCCTGTTGCCAGACTTCCCCCGTGCGGCAATCCCACAAGGCGGCATTCCCCCCGAAAGGAAGGGTGACGGTCACATCGGCAAATCCATTGGTGCGGTTCGTGTTCATCAGGGCTACATAATAGCGTTTTCCATCGTAACGCACCTGTCCGAATATTTCGGGGATGTTCTCTCCGGTAGAATTGTCCGTTACTTTTACGACCGGGCGGATAGCCGCCTCTACGGCCGGAAGGATGGCTTCCCGGGTATAATCTATTTGGATGGCGTTTCCGGCCAGTTTTTTCGGGGCGTCCGATGGCTGGGCGTCCACATACTGCGGCGCCTGCCCGGCAAAAATCACTTGCCCGCCTTGCCCTACGAAATTGTCCAGCAGTTTCAGAGTCGAGGCGCGCATGGTCTCCATGTTGCCCACCAGTACCGTACGGTAGGCGGCTTGCCCTACTTTCAATACCGGAGTGCCTTCGGGGCCTTTCCCGACCGAAGCCAGGCGGCCCATCATTTCTTCGTCGCCGTAGTCGAAGTCTATCCGCGCGCCGGCCAGCCAGTGGAACAAGCCGGCGTATTTTTTCTCCATCTCCCGGATCTCCGGCGAAGCGGGCATTAAATTGTTGAACGCGCCGGAGTATACCTGTGCCCAGACGCTTTCGATCGGATTGACTACCAATAGGTCGCATACCGGTTCGCCCTGGCTCAACAGCAACCCCAGCCGGGAGAAGTAATCTTCGACGTATTTGTAATCCTTCCACCAGGCGGACTGGAAAAAGATGCTGGCCGGGTAGTCCCGTTTGGCCTCGCCTTCCATCGTATACCACGACAAATGGTGGCAGCGGAAGTTGATCCCGAACAGGGCCTGCCAGTCGCCGATGGCCTTGTGCCCCCGGAAATCGAATTGCCAGCCCGTCACGCCGTACGTTTCCGACAGAAGCCATTTTTTACCCAGTTGCCGGCCGACGGATGCCAACTGTTTGGCCGCCCAGTACGGACGGGCGCCTTCGGTGAGCATGTCCATGCCGGGGATGTGCATATATTCGTAGTAACGCATCAGGGAACCCTGCATCGTCACTTGGCTGGTGAGGTTGTCTTCGTGCAGCACATGGCCGGTATAGGCGATACCGTTCTCCGTGCACCAGTCGTACTGCGGTTTGGCGAAATTCTCCAGGAAGAGTGACTCAGCCAGTTCGCAGTATTTCCATTTCACGTCGTTGATCCGCTCTCCGTTCTCGCGCAGGAAGAGTTTCGGCAGGTCGGCTACCAGGTCGCCGCCGAAGCGGGCTTGGTATTCTTCGGGCATACGGGGTGTCCAGGGGGCGGTGCGGGGATTGTTGCCGACCCCGTCCGGGTTGCCGTCGAAATCGGTAAAGAGCCCTCCGCGGTGCGGTTCGTCGGTGAAGATGCCTTTGATCTCCCGGCCCATCCGATCCCCGCAGTGTTCCTTGTACTTCTCGTGGGTGAGGGAGATGAATTTTTGGGTAGCCTCGGGGTTGAACACGTCGAGGTAGGTTCCGCCGTTGTATACGTCGGTACAGCTGCGGGTGCGGTGCAGGAATTTCAGGACGGTCTTCCCGCTATATTGAGCGGGATCGGAATCCCTGGAAAGGCGGACGAGGCGGGAATAGTTCACCCCGTCCAGCTCGCAGGCGAAAGCCGCTACGATAGAATCGCTGTCCCACCGGAATTCTTCTGCCGGTAGGGTGAACAGCTCGACGAAATTCATCCGAAGCTCCGGATGGTCACGGGTCACCATGCCCCCGGCAGTGCCGGACGGCCAACGGTCTTCGTCGTACAGGTAGGCGTCGAGCCCCATTCGGGCGGCCGAATCGGCTACGGCGTTGGTCAGGTCGAACCATTCTTCGCCCAGGTATTCGGTTTGCAGGCCTACACGGGAATGCATGAATACCCCGCCCATGCCCATCTCTTTGAACAGGCCCAGCTGGCGGAGCAGTTCGTCCTTTTCCAAGCGGCCGTTCCAGGCCCAAAAGGGCTTGCCGCGCCACTGGGTGCCGGGGTCTTTGAACGAATCGTACAGTTCCCGGTCGTCCAGGGCAGCCGATTTATCCGATGAGCAGGAACCGATCAGCAGGCTCGCTGCAGCCAGTAAAAAACCGGCAAAGGCTATGGAAAGTCGTTTCATTTTTTCTCTTGGCTTTGGGGGGTATTCAGGGGAAACGAGCAATGCAAGGAATCCATCCGGGCCGGGGCGGCGATGATCTCCCGGTGGTATTTGTCTTTCAGGGACACCGACGGATCCATCAAGTGATAAAGGGGTTTCAGGGTATCGCCGGTCTCTTCGATCAGGAATTCGTACCGGCTGCCGATGCGTACGGGAGGAGGCGTGTTTTCCGGAACGATCAAGGGTTTCATTATCTTCGCACCCAGAACCAGCGGCCCGTAAAGGGCTTTGCGCAGGGTGGTGTCGGAGATATCTTTGTTGCCCAGCGGCTGCCATGAGGTGGCGAAAGCGTAATCCAGTTCTACTTTATCCCCGGGGGAGAACCGGCGGGTGAGTATGGCGAAGCCATCCTTTTTGTCCGCGATTACTTTTTCCCCGTTCACCCGCAGGGTGTCGGAGGCCATGTAGGAAGGGATAAAAAGGGCCAGGCTTATTTCTTTGTCGGGAGTCTTGTCCAGGGTGAATGTTACCTGCGAGCCGAACGGATAGTCCGTGCTTTGTTTCAAAGCCAGATCTTTATCTTTCAGTTCGAGACCGCTTTCCCGGTAAAAAGGAACGAACAGAGTATCGCCGGCCGTAAAATAAGAGTATTCCGCCGCGCGGCCCAGTCCCTCGCCGCCGCGCATCGTGCAGCACCAGTAGGCCTCGTCCGCATGGATGGCCAGATGATGGTAATCGACCCCTGTAGGCTTGTCGCAGCCGAAGCCTCCGTTCGCCCGCTGGGTGGAGGCGATCCCGTTCAGGTAGATTTTTTCCGCATCCTCTAGGTAAACGGGGTTTCGGGTCTTCATCCACAGTTGTACGGCCGTGAGGTATGAGTCGATGATAGCGCACGGCTCCGTCCACGTATCGTAGCGTTCGAACCAGTTATAATTCTCGAAGTTCTCGGTCATGCCATAATCCTTGTACAGTTTCCACCGTTTTTCCACCTCAGGCAGCAGCGTGCTGTCGCCGGTGATATCCGAGTAGCGTAAAAGTCCCCGCAGGGCCGTGAGCGAAGCGTGGGTCTGGGCTTTGATCTTGACCAAATCGATGGATAGATAGAGGGAGACCAGACTGTCTATCACTTCTTTGATCCGGGGGTCGCGGTCGTACTTGTAATAATGGATCAGGCCGTCCATTCCGATGAATACGCATCCTACGTCCGAGGACAGCCGCCAGCCGTTCACTGTGTTCTGGGTCGATCCGGACATATCCCCGGTGCCGGAGATACGTGACGCGGGGTCGGCCGGGTAACCTTTTATCAGCGGGAGTATGGGCAAAAACAGGCTGTCGGCGATCGTGCCGGCATACGCCAACACGTTTTTGTCGCCCGTCCATTCGTAGTATTCGCATAGCCCGCGCAGCAGCCAGCCGTGCCCGGAAAGCTGCTGTTCGTCGGCTCCCGGGTGGATCGTGCCGAGGTAACCTTTGGCGTTGAGGTGCCCGGGCAGCATTTTAATTAAAGTATCGAGATAAACAGGGGTGCGTCCCGAGGCTTGGGCGTCCAATGTGAGGGCCAGGATGGTCCGGCCTTCCTTATCTGCCGGCCAGCCGCCGGATTTTTCCTCGGACCAGTATACGTTTTCAGGCCAGTAGTATTCTGTTTCCAGCCGGTCGAAGTTACGGGCTATCCTTTCGGCCAGTTCGCCCGATACCCGGGTATTGGCCAGTGCGGCCGGTTCGAGATTTGCGGATTTTTCGCAGGAGCATCCCGCCAGGAAAAAGGCGGCTGTGGCCAATGCGATGCAAGGGATCTGTAATTTCATATAGGTCGTTCAGGGAATGTCCGGGAGCGGGGAGTCAAAAAACATAACCCGTACGCTGCGGGCCGGAGCGGTTTATGGCGCTAAGATCGAAAATATTTACGGAATCCCCAATTTTTGAAAGAGGCTGTTTGCTGCGAATACTGTATTTTTTGTGTCAAAAATGAAAGTCGGGTGTCATATTTGCAAAGACGGCGTTCTCAATAAAAAAGCCGGCTGCAATGCAGCCGGCTTTTTGGGTAGTGGATTATAGCTTTTATTGAAGGATCTTGTCAAAGATCGCTTCCATCTTTTCGCGTTCTTCGCGGGCCAGTTCCGGGTCGACCAGGATACGGCCGCTGTTCTCGTCGGCGATGATCTTTTTGCGCATGGCGATCTCGATCTGCCGCTGGGGAGGAATAGTGAAGTAAGATCCTTCCGAAGCGCCGCGGTCGATCGATACCACAGCCAGTCCGTTGCGTACGCGTTCGCGGATTTTGCGGTAAGCGAACAGCAGGCGGGGCTCTATTTCGGTGACGATCTCGTCGGCTTTTTGCTGCAAGGCCTCGTTTTCACGGCGGGTTTCCTCCAGAATACTTTCGAGTTCGCCTTTTTTCACGCTCAGGTGTTCCTTTAGCCCGGCCAGTTTTTCTTCCGTTTCTACGATGCGGGCTTTCTGCATTTCGAGTTTGGCGCCCGATTCGCGGATAAGCTTTTCAGCGTGTTCGATCTCGAGGTTCTGGTATTCTATTTCCTTGCTGATCGAATCGTATTCGCGGTTGTTGCGCACATGCTTCTGCTGCTCCTCATAGCGGGAGATAAGGTCTTTGGCATCGAGGATCGTATGCTTAAGGGTCTTTACCTGCTCCTCGAAACTCTTGTTCTCCTGGGTGAAGCGCTCCAGGCGGGTGGAGAGGCCTTCAATTTCGTCTTCCAACTCCTTTACTTCCAGGGGTAATTCCCCTTGGATGGCCAGGATCTGGTCTATGCGCGTGTCTATCAACTGGAGGTCGTACAGCGTACGAAGCTTCTGTTCTACCGTTATTTCTTTCTCGGCCATATTATTGCAAATAATTGATAGGGTTGGTGTTTATCTCGGATAAACGGACTGCAAAAATAGTGAAAATTTTGATTAAATAGTCATGCAAAATGTTTTTTGTGAAACGTTCGCTCTCGAAATGTCCGATGTCGGCTATCAGGATACGCCCTTCGGCCCCGAAAAAATCGTGGTATTTGAAATCGGCGCTCACGTAAGCGTCTGCTCCGGCCGCGATCGCGGCTTTCAGGGCAAAACTGCCTGCCCCGCCCAGCACCGCCACCTTCCGGATTTTCCGCCCTGTCGGGGCGGAGTAGCGGATACCGCGGGCATCGAAGCGTTCGCGCAGCGTTTTTAGGAAAGTCACTTCATCGAGGGGCTCCGGCAACAGGCCGGTCATGCCCATTCCGATCTGTCCGCAGCCATTGTCTAAAGAAGATATTTCGTAGGCCGGTATTTCATAAGGATGTGCGCTCTTAAGTGCATTGACGATATCTTTTTCCCGGTGCCGCAGGAAAACGGCACTGATCCTCGTTTCATTCTCCCGGTGCAATTCACCGATACGTCCTACGAAAGGGTCGGCCCCTTCGAGTGGGCGGAAGGTGCCCATGCCGTCCACATTGTAGCTGCAGCAGTCGTACGGGGCGATCTGTCCTGCACCCGCCGAGAAAAGGGCTTCCCGTATCCGGCCGGCATGGGAGGCCGGCACATAAGTCGTGATCTTTTTCATCGTGCCTTCCTGGGGGATCAATATCTCCCGACCAATGAGTCCGAGCGCGTCGCACATGCCGGCGCTTACCCCGTGGAAGGAGTTGTCCAGCGCAGAATGAACGGCATAAATGGCGATCCCGGCCCGCAAGGCGCGCATGACGGCCCGCTCTACATAAGAGCGCCCGGTCAGGCTTTTCAGGCCGGAAAAGATGATGGGATGGAAAGCGACGATCAGGTTGCAGCCTTTTTCTTCGGCTTCGACGACCACTTCTTCCAGGCAGTCGTGCGCCACCAGGATGCCCGTTACCTCAGTGTCCTGCTCGCCTACGAGCAATCCGGTGTTGTCGAAACCTTCGGCATACTGCCGGGGGGCGAATTCTTCCAGGGTGGTGGCTACGTCTTTTACCGTTACTTTCTCTTTATTCATGGATTTTCAGTCTTTTAGAGAGGTGTAATATTTCTCGTTCCCGGCGGGGAAGCAAACGATGACGACCTTTTCCACCGAGGACGGTTTTTGCAGGAACGCTTTTATTTCCTGTAATGCGATGCGGGCGGCTTGGTCTTTCGGATAGCTGTACACCCCGGTGCTGATGCCCGGGAAAGCGATGCTCTTGAACCCCTTCTCAGCGGCGGCTTCGAAGGAATTCCGGTAACAGGAGGCCAATAGTTCCGCTTCGTCGCTGCGGCCTCCCTGCCATACGGGGCCTACGGTATGGATGACGGCCCGGCAGGGGAGCATGTACGCTCCGGTCACCCGGCATTCTCCCGTAGGACACCCTCCCAATGTGCGGCACTCTTCCAGCAGACCGGGGCCGGCAGCCCGGTGGATGGCCCCGTCTACGCCGCCTCCTCCGAGCAGGGAACTATTGGCGGCATTCACGATGGCGTCGCAATCCAGGGTGGTGATATCGGCGGTGACGATCTCGATCTTCGGGTCTTCCATACGACAAATATACGCAACTTTGCGGGGCTTTGCCGCGTTTTTCCTACCTTTGGGCAAATCGAACCCGGTAAAATGATGAAAAAAGAAAAAGATTTATCGCTCGTTTATAATTATGCCCCACCGGCCCGGAAGCTGCCGCAGGGTAAGAATCCGATGCTTGTGATGGCACATGGGTACGGCGCCGACGAGAACGACCTGTTCTCTTTGGGCGGGGAATTTCCGGATGTATTCCATATCGTAGCCCCGAGGGCTCCTATAGACCTGCCTTACGGCGGGGCGGCGTGGTATTCGCTCGGTTACGAAGGGGATAAAATGGTATCGGATATCCCGCAGGCGGTGGCCGCCCGCGAAAAACTCGCGGAATTCATCGGGCAGGCCGTCGAAAAACACGAGGCCGACCCGGATCACGTATGGCTTTTGGGGTTCAGTCAGGGGGCCATATTGAGTTACGGTATTATGTCCAAATATCCCGGTCTCATCCGCCGTTATATTCCCCTGAGCGGCTATGTGGAAAGGGGAGTAATAGACGATTCGGTGGATCAGAACGATTACTCCGGGGTAAAGGCCTTGGCGATGCACGGCACGATGGATCCGGTGATCCCGATACAGGCCGGACGCGGTGTACAGGATTTCATGCGGGATCTGGGGGTCGATTACCAATACTGCGAATTCCCGATCGGGCACGGGATCAGTCCGGACGGGATGTCGCGTATCCGCAGTTGGGTGGATGGACAATTAAAGGACGAATAAAATGAAAACGGCATTTCTTTTTATCTGTGCGGCGGTTTTTGCCGTATCCTGTAGCGGTCGGAAGGCTGGAGGCTCCGATAGCATGCTCCTTTCGGCAGACAGTATAACTATCCGGCAGATCATCAAACCGTATGCTTGGATCGTAGTCGGGGATAAATGTGTAGTTCATGCCGAGGAAATGGATACGGCGTTCTATGTTTATGGCCTGCCGGAATTTGAATACCGGTATTGTGCCGTCGGCCGGGGTGAAGGCCCTGAGGAAGTGTCGGATGAAGAATTGTTGCGGCAAAATATTTCCATACCGGTATTTTGGGTGATGGATTGGGCCCGGGAATCCGTTATGGGCTTTACGGCCGGACAAGACAGTCTGTGCAAGTATGTTCGTTTTCGCCCTTGCGAAGATTGTGACGATCCTATATTGGTGTTCAACGATTCGCTGGCTTTGGGAGAAGTTTATAGCATTGACGGACAGCAACAATTTGGAATGAGTCTGATCGACCTGCTGGGCGGAAAAGCGGTGGATTCCTTGCCGCTGAAGAGTTTCCGGCAGGAAGAACATGGAAATGGATGGTCGGCCAGTACGTTGATCAACGTGCCGGGGTATGTTTCGAATGGAAAGATACTTGTCGTCAATTATGAGTACACGGACCGTGTGGAATTTTATGAGGTGTCAACCGGCCGGTTTTTGTTGCAAAAGGCGACAGGCGACAGGCGTTCGGTCGAACAGTTGCAGCGCGCTGGGCTTTGGGAGAGCGAAAAAATAAAGTATTACGGTGCTATAACGGCGGATACCTCTTATGTATATATTTTAGAAACGGATCTGTCCCGGGAGACTGGAAAATCTATGGTCGAACGCTTTGAGCTGCCCGAGGGGGCAACTCTTTCGAGTGCGGTTTTGGTCTATGACTGGCAAGGGAGTTTTAAAAGAAAATATTCGCTTGATAAAAAGATAAACCGTTTGCTGGTCTATGACGGATGGCTATACGGTTACGACGATCAGCTAGATTTTGAAAAAGTATATCGTTACCAGCTTCCGTTGCTTGACTGAACGGCGCCGTGCTGCTGTCGGGACAGATGCTTAAAACGCACCTGAAACGCTTTGCCGCATAGCGGAAAAACCGTATCTTTGCCGAGCTTTTTAAGTAAAATCAAATCAACAAAATTGAAGGCTTCTTCGGCCTTCGCCGTAAAACCAATAAATATACAATGAGCCAAAAAATCAAACCGGGAGTCGTAACAGGAGAGGGCCTGGCCGAACTGTTCGCCTTTGCCAAGGAAAAAGGATTTGCCATGCCGGCAGTGAACTGCACGGGCACCAACACTATCAACGCCGTGATGGAAACGGCCAAGGACGTGAATTCGCCCGTGATCGTACAGTTCTCCAACGGAGGCGCTGCTTTTATCGCCGGAAAATCCGTGCCTAACGATGCGCAGCAGGCAGCTATCGCCGGCGCTATCTGCGGGGCCGAGCACGTACATACGATGGCCGAACTTTACGGTATTCCCGTGGTGCTTCATACCGACCATTGCGCCAAGAAACTCCTCCCTTGGGTGGACGGACTTTTGGATGCCGGCGAAAAATTCTACGCCCGCACCGGAAAACCGCTCTTCTCTTCGCATATGATAGACCTGTCCACCGAATCCCTGAAGGACAATATCGAGATCTGCAAAAAATACCTCGCCCGCATGAGCAAGATGGGCATGACCCTCGAAATAGAGCTCGGCATCACCGGCGGTGAAGAGGACGGGGTAGACCACTCCGGTGTGGATGCCAGCCGCTTGTACACACAGCCTGAAGATGTGGCTTACGCGTACGAGGAGTTGATGAAGATCAGCCCGAACTTCACTATCGCCGCTTCTTTCGGAAACGTGCACGGAGTGTACAAGCCGGGTAACGTGGTGCTGAAACCGACAATCCTGCGCGATTCGCAGGAATATATCCAGAAAAAGTACAATACGGCTGCCAAACCGGTCAACATGGTATTCCACGGCGGTTCCGGTTCTTCCCTGGAGGAAATCCGCGAGGCGATCGGCTACGGCGTGGTGAAGATGAACATCGACACCGATACCCAGTTCGCTTTTATGGAAGGCATCCGCGACTATATGGAGCAGAAGAAAGCGTACCTGCAGACCCAGGTGGGCAACCCCGAAGGCGAGGACGCGCCCAACAAGAAATATTACGACCCGCGCGTATGGCTCCGCAAAGGAGAGGATACGCTTCGCGCCCGCATCAAGGTGGCCTTCGAAGACCTCCTGTGTGTAGACGTGCTGAAGTAAACGGATTGCTATTCCCATTAAAACGTCCGCACCATAGGTGCGGACGTTTTTGTTTGCAACCGCCCGAAAGGTTTTTTATCTTTGTTTGTTCTAAAGCATTGAATTATGTCGAAACATCCCGGAAAGAAACTGAAAGGTATTTTCTCCAAATGGAAAATGGGTGATTTTTTCCGCAATTTTGTAGCTGTAGTATTGGGTATTGCGATTACTTTTATAGGCGGTGATCTTATTTCCAAGCGAAATTCCCGGCAGGAAGTGAGCAAAGCCATGCAATTGGTAAAAAGTGAACTCCGGATCAACCGGGGAGTTGTACAGGAGATGCTCGACCGGGAAATCCGGGAACAAAATGCCGCCCGTTATCTGTTCAGCCATAAAAACGACTTGAATCGCGTTTCATCCGATTCTCTATACCTATACGCCTTCCAACCGTTTCAGATGGGGACCTATACGTATACGAGCGATGCCATGGAAATGCTCAAAATGTCCTCCCTCATTCAGAAAGTCAAAAACAAAGAACTGGCGCTGCAGATTATCCGTTCGTATGACGCCGTTAAATCCGCCGCTATGACCTTTGAATCTTTCATCAACACAAAAAAAATGATGCAGGAAAAGCTGATGGCCAACCCGGGAATCAATGATTTTTTTGCCAATAATCCGCAAATACCTCAGGAAATATGGGCGTTGCTTTTCAACCGGACGGAAGGAATCATGTTCGTACAGTACATTCTGAACTGCCACGACCCACAGTCTGTTTACAATCAATATCTGGAAACGATCGACGCCACGTTGGCGGCAATAGAAAAAGAATACAAGTAAGAAAACACGATTATCGGGATCGGAGAGATTGCATACAGAGTAAAACGTAAAACAATATGAACAAACGCCATGCGCTCCTTTTCGGGGAGATAAAGTCCGCGGTGGATTCGGACATGGATAGCGACGATGTGATACGGTTCGTTTGCCAGATGCTTTTGGACGGGGTGTCCCATTTCAATTGGGTAGGGGTGTACCGCTGTGTCCCAGCCGCAAGGAAACTCGAGATAGGCCCTTATTCGGGCGAGGAAACCGAACACGTCGAAATACCGTACGGAGATGGGGTATGCGGCCGGGTAGCCGAGACCGGGGAGAAATTGGTGGTATCCGACGTGACGAAAGAAGATAATTATATTTCATGCAGCATCCGGGTAAAAAGCGAGGCCGTAGTGCCGGTATTGCGTGCCGGCCAGGTGATAGCCGTGCTGGATGTCGATTCCTTTACCCCTGACGGTTTTTCCAAAGAGGACGTGGAATTGCTGGAAGGCGCGGCGGAAGAAATAAGCCCGTTCATCTGACCCGGCTGTAAAAAAGCGCCTCCCGAAGGGGCGTCAATCGGCGGAAATTGCTAATTTTGCATATTATAAAATATTGTAAAATGCTCGACAAGATAAAAGAGTACCTCTCGCAGGTGGAATCGTTCAAAGCTTCCACGATGGAAGACCTCGAGAATTTCAGGATCAAGTACCTCGGTAAAAAAGGGGTGCTGAACGACCTTTTCGAAGATTTCAAAAAAGCTCCCAACGAGAGTAAACGTGAGATAGGGCAATGGTTGAATCAACTGAAAACCGAAGCTTCAGAGCGTGTCAATGCCCTGAAGGAGCAGTTCGAAGCTGCCAAAGAGCAGTCCGCCCAGCGGGAAGACCTTTCGCGTCCGGCCCTGACAGAGCCTATCGGTTCGCGCCATCCGATCTCGGAAGTGCGCCGCCAGGTGGTGGATATATTCTCCCGCATCGGGTTCACCATTGCGGACGGCCCCGAGATAGAGGACGACTGGCATAATTTCACCGCCTTAAACCTTCCGGAGCACCATCCGGCCCGCGATATGCAGGATACGTTCTTTATTCAGACCGATCCGTCCATCCTGCTTCGTACGCAGACCAGTTCGGTGCAGGCGCGCCATATGGAAGAGAACAAGCCTCCGATCCGCATTATCTCCCCGGGGCGTGTGTTCCGAAACGAGGTCATCTCGTACCGCGCGCACTGCATGTTCCACCAGGTAGAAGGACTTTATATCGATAAGGATGTGTCGTTCGCCGATCTCAAGCAGGCGCTGCTGTATTTTACGCACGAGATGTTCGGCAAATCGAAAATTCGCCTGCGCCCGTCTTATTTCCCGTTTACCGAGCCTTCCGCCGAAGTGGACGTGTACTGGGGACTCGAAACCGAAGCGGACTACCGGATCACCAAAGGCACCGGCTGGCTCGAGATCATGGGCTGCGGAATGGTCGACCCGAACGTACTTCGGAATGTGGGCATCGATCCGGACGTCTATACCGGGTATGCATTCGGTATGGGTATCGAGCGTATGGCGATGCTGTTGTACCAGGTGAAAGATCTGCGTCTGTATTTCGAGAACGACGTGCGTTTCCTGGAGCAGTTCCAGAGCGCCCTCTAAAAGAGAATACTCCATATAATATAAAACGCGACCGGATGGAAAACCATCCGGTCGCTTTTTATTTTTTACAGGAGCGATTCATTCTTCCGCTTCGCTATAGCGCCAGCGGTGTTTTCCCATATCCACATGTCCGTTCCGGCGGAAGGAGACACCTTCATCGGCTAATTTTTGCCTCTGGGCCGCCCAGCCCGGAGCGAGCCTTCCGGCGTTGTTCACCACCCGGTGGCAGGGGAGGCCGGCTATCTCCGGGGCGGATCGAAGGGCACGCCCTACCATGCGGGACCGGTTCGGCTGTCCCACCAGATGGGCGATATCGCCGTATGAGACGACACATCCTCCCGGGATGGCTGCTACGACGGCATGAACATCCCGGATGAAAGTTTCCGGATCATATCCGACCGGTATAGCATCTTTGATGGTTGCTTTGCTCATGGTTTAAGGATTTTCCGCCGGAGAACCCCGGAGATAAGGCCCATTATGGGGGTGTTTTATCTCCCGGGAAGGGGACTGCCAGGGTTATAAAGCCTGGTCGGACTGGTAGTTCAGTTCCAGGGCTTCCCCGTTGCGCTGTACCGAAAGGACGTGCGGCTTTGCGGAATCGTTCAGCAGTTTGTTTACCTCTTTCCGCGACAGTTCTTTCAACGGGGCGGAGTCGATAGCGACCAGAATGTCGTTTTCTTTCAGCCCGGCTTTTTCGGCTTCTCCGCCTACGCGCATCCCGGTTACCACAAATCCGTCGTAAATATCCGTACGGTCTACGTAGAGAATACCGTGCCCGTAGTTCTTGAATGGCTTGCCGTAGTCCGCGTTCGGGCGCAGGAAAAGATTCATATCTTTCAGGTCGATGATGACGTCGAAACGGCTCAGTACTTGGTTGCCGATCAAACCGTCGTATTTTTCAGAAGCGAGCGAACCTGCCTTGTCCTGCGAATAGGCGATCCCGATGTCTTTCAGCCGGAACGTATCGAGGACTACTTCTTGCGCGATACATTTTACATGATGGGATTCCCCGCCTATTCCTCCGCTCGTGTTGCGGTAGGCCGATTTTTCGATGCCGGCATCCGGTAGTCCGTATTTTTGCGCCGCATGGGAAGTAAAGTCGGCAGATCCGCCGCTGCCTGTATCGAGCAGGAATGTTCCCTCTATCGTTTTCCCGGCTACCGATACGGCCCCTTCGAGAAACAACCTGCCGTCCCGGTAGAGCAGCGGGATACGGCGGTAACCGGTCGTATCCGGACTATCTGTTGCTTTGAAACTGCCGTCGCGGTAATTTATCGCGATGTATTTCCCCTTGAAAAAATTCTGGCCGACGATCCCGTCCACGCGGCGCCCCAGGATCTCTTTCAGGCGAAGCAGCGGCGTGACTTTCGAAGACTGATAGTTGCCCGAGGGGAGTGTAAAGGCAAAAGGCTCCAGCAGGATGCGTACGGCCTGCATTTTCCCGCCCACTCCGCCTATCATCCCTTTGCCGGCAGGCATAGCTTCTGAAAGTTTCCGGACGTGAAACAGGCTGTCCAGGTAGAGATCCGAGGCACCGGTATCGAATACGAACTCGCCCTGCACGGAATCGCGTACCGTTGCCGGCAGGTAGATATGTCCGTCGAATGCGGGGCCTTTGTCCTGTATTGTGTCCCTTTGTGCGACATCGTTGCCGGCCGTACCGGACGGGGCGGCGGAAGAGCCGCAGCCGATGGCCAGCAGGATCGGAAAGATGAAAAAGAAGTGTAGCAGTTTCATATCAGGATTGATTTTGATCAGCGTGTCAGCTTCTTGTACCGGATACGGGTAGGGGCGGTATCGCCCAGCCTTTTTTTCTTGTTCTCCTCGTAATCGGAGAAGGAACCTTCAAAGAAATACACCTCGGAATTCCCCTCGAAAGCCAGAATATGCGTGCAGACGCGGTCGAGGAACCAGCGGTCGTGCGAGATGATCACGGCGCATCCGGCGAAATTGTCCAGCCCTTCTTCAAGGGCGCGGAGGGTGTTGATGTCCAGATCGTTGGTCGGTTCGTCGAGCAGCAGCACATTGCCCTCTTCCTTCAGGGTGATGGCCAGATGCAGGCGGTTGCGTTCGCCGCCGGACATTTCCTCCACCAGTTTGTTCTGCTCGGTGCCGGAGAAATTAAAACGCGACAGGTAGGCGCGCGAGTTGACCTGCCGGCCGCCCATTAGGATCAGTTCCTGTCCGCCCGAAAAGTTCTCCCAGATGCTCTTTTTGGGATCCAGCCCGGCATGGGTCTGGTCCACGTACCCTATTTTGACCGTATCGCCTACGTCGAATGTGCCGTTGTCGGGTTGTTCCTGCCCCATGATCATGCGGAAGATGGTCGTCTTACCCGCGCCGTTGGGCCCGATGATGCCCACGATGCCATTCTGCGGCAGGCGGAAGTTGAGGTCGTCGTACAGGAGTTTGTCTCCGTAGGCTTTCGAAACGTGCAGGGCTTCGATCACATTGGTACCCAAACGGGGGCCGTTCGGGATGTAGATCTCCAGTTTTTCTTCTTTTTCTTTCTGGTCTTCGTTCAGCAGGCGCTCGTAGGATGAAAGGCGCGCTTTCGATTTGGCCTGACGGCCTTTGGGATTCTGCCGCACCCAGTCGAGCTCGCGCTGGAGGGTTTTGGCGCGTTTGGAGGCTTGTTTTTCCTCTTTGGCCAGACGGGTCGTTTTTTGCTCCAGCCAGGATGAATAATTGCCCTTCCAGGGAATGCCTTCGCCCCGGTCGAGTTCCAGTATCCAGCCGGCGACGTTGTCCAGGAAGTAACGGTCGTGTGTGACGGCGATGACCGTGCCTTTGTACTGGCGCAGGTGTTCTTCCAGCCAAAGGATGCTTTCGGCGTCCAGGTGGTTGGTCGGCTCGTCGAGCAGCAGTACGTCGGGTTCCTGCAGCAAAAGGCGGCAGAGGGCGACCCGGCGGCGCTCCCCTCCGGAAAGCGTCGAAACGGGTGTTTCCGGGGCCGGGGTACGCAGGGCGTCCATCGCGATGTTCAGTTTGGTGTCGAGTTCCCAGGCATTCTTGGCGTCGATCTCGTCTTGGAGTTCCCCTTGGCGGCGCATCAGCGCATCCATCTTGTCGGGATCGGAATAGACCTCTTCCAAGCCGAACTGGTCGTTGATCTTATTGTATTCGTCCAGTATCGCTACGGTATCCGCTACCCCTTCTTTTACGATGTCCAGCACGGTCTTCTCCGGATCCAGCTGTGGGTCCTGCGGGAGATAACCCACCGTGTATCCGGGAGCGAATACGACATCGCCCTGGTATTCTTTTTCGAGGCCGGCAATGATCTTGAGCAGGGTGGATTTCCCGGCCCCGTTCAGCCCGAGGATGCCTATTTTGGCTCCGTAGAAAAAGCTGAGGTAAATATTCTTCAGGACGGTCTTGTTCGTACGGGAATAGGTCTTGGTGACCCCGGTCATGGAAAAAATGACCTTGTTGTCGTCTGCCATAGTGTGTCTGTTGTCGATTTGTTCTTTCGACAAAGATAGGCCTTTGCACCGGATTCCAAAAACAGCTCTGTAAAAAGATCGGACAGGTTTTCGACTGTGCCGGGAGGATTAACGGAGCCTTTTTAAGATGGCTTTATTCTTTTCCGACTTTAGCCTGTCCTGTACATCCGAATCTATCAGGATAAACTGGCAACGGCGGTATTCGGGCATGTAAATG
Source organism: uncultured Flavobacteriales bacterium (assembly GCA_959608625.1). GTDB lineage: Bacteria > Bacteroidota > Bacteroidia > Flavobacteriales > UBA1820 > Merdimorpha. The sequence continues at coordinate 16,305 of CAUHQV010000007.1, read as the reverse complement.
AAGTAAAATACCTGATTTTTATCCGTCCAATACGTTACTTCCTGGGTCGGGCATCCGGATCGGTTGAAATCGGGGCCTTTGTAGATTGTCCTCGATGAATAATGCCCATACTTTTTTCTCAGGGCGGTAAGGATGTCTTGTCCGGGGATCATATCATAACAGGAGACGAGTATGGCTGCCTTTTTCCTCGAAAAAAAGCAGATAAAGTTTTCATTTGTTTCATTTCCCGTTTTCCGGAGGATACGGTATTCTTTCATTCCGGCTGTCGATAGGCCTTCAGGCAGGAGAAATGAAGGTTCTTTTTTTAAAACGGCGTCTGTATTCTTTTGCAGGAAAAATACAAGCCGTTCGCCCAGGCGGATTTCCGGGAATGGGTTTTCAAGGCTTCCCTGGGCCGAACCCGGGAGAAAAGGCCAAAGGGTAAGGAGGAAAAACAGGGTCTTTTTCATCTCTTTTTCAGGAAAATGTTTTGGGACAAATATAAATATTATTATCATATATGATAATAAATGTTTTCCGAAAAATAAAACCCTATCCTTCTTACGGGATAGGGCGGTTTTTTAAATATTGTAAGTCAGTTTGTTGGGCGTTATAAAGAAAATGAGCCTTCGAATGTCGATTCATTGCCGACCCCGTCCTTGACTTCAAGCCGGAATGTGTGCCGCCCGGTCGGGATCCGTTCCCGGATGACATCGAGGAAGAGTTCGCGGCGTTTGTGCTCGTATTCCATCAGTACCCACTGGCCGTCCACATAGGCGTTAAATGAAGAAATGCCGGTCTGCCCATCGCGGATGTACATACGCAGGTAACGGCCCCGTAATTTTTCCCCTTCCCTCCAAGATCCCCGGTCTATCTGGGGAGGGATGGTATCCTGGGCGACGGTGAAAGTGGTGAGCGATGAGGTGCGTAGTGAGATATGTCCGTTTTCTACTTTTCCGCCCATAAAACTATAGCCGGTGCTTCCGTCGCGGCGGGGATAGGGCACAGCGATGGCTGTTTTCTCCTGAATATCGGCCGGCAAGTGGCTGATGTCGAAATTTACCGTGAACGAATTTTTCAGGGGCACCGTGCGGCGGTGGAGCCGGAAGGTCATCGAATCCAGGGCTTCGAAATCGAATTGCAGGTTTTTGTAAAAAATCCCCGCCGGGAAATCCGCCTCGAAACGGCCGTATTTTATCTTGTTGTACTTTCCGGCGTCGAAATAGAGCAGGTGGGAGCCGCCCGTAGGTTCGGCGGTGGGCTTGGGTGTGTACTGTGGAGCCGATTCGCTGCCCATCACGGTGATGTATTTCCGGCTGATATTACCGGCCACGTCCGACACATCGATCCGCACGTCATACTGGCTGCCAGGAGTCACGTCCAATACGGGGGATACTTTGCATGAGTCATCGTAAATGGTCAGGGTGTTGAACGGTTCGACGAAGCATTTGACCAGCCGCGTCCCTTTCAGGGCGTAGTAATCGTAGGCGATATGGCGCTCGATCATGCCGGTGTCTTCGAAATAGAACCCGTCCAGCCGCATGCCGTACGCTTTCCGGCCGTTCACGTACAGGTCGATCCCGTATACGCCGTTCCGGTTGGGGGCATCGTCCATCGTGTCGTAGGCGTCCACCAGAAAGGCGATCTGTCCCCGGGCGGTAACGCGTGCCCGGTCGGAATTTTTCCCGAATGCGATGCGGCGGGGTTCGGAAAGCGTTTCCAGGGAGTCGGAGCCTTCGGTGTTCATCAGGTAAATCCCCTGGATGGTCGGAGCCCGGTGGTCGGCGACTTTAAGGCCGAAAAGCATCGGGTTCATCACTTTGTTGTCTTCGGTACGGCGCACTTCGAAATGCAGGTGCGGCCCCATCGACGAACCGGTATTCCCGGAGTAGGCCACCAACTCGCCTTTTTCGACCGGGATTTCGTTTTCAGCGAATTCCCGGTTTATGGTGTAGCTTTTCCGGGCGTATTGCTCGGCGCGCACCAATGAATCTATTTTGGGGGCATATCCGTTCAGGTGTCCGTAGACCGTCGTATAACCGTTCGGATGCCGGATGTAGAGCGCTTTCCCGTATCCGGCGCGGCTCACGCTCACCCGCACCACGGAGCCTTCGGCCGGGGCATGTATTTCTTTCCCGACCACGAACTGTGTCTTTAGGTCATCCCCGGCGTGGAAGTGCCCGTCGCGCAGTTCTCCGAAGGATCCGGCCAGCACCGCTTTGTGGGTCATAGGGGGTGCAAAGAGGCGGCGGGGTATTTCGGAAGTTTTTTGGGCGGACAGCGGCTGGAACAACAGGCAGGAGATAGCTGTCAGAATAAACAGGGGGTATTTTCTCATGGACGATTTTATCGGAAATTGAAATTTTACTAATAAATAACAAAGATAGGGATTAAATTGTCCGCCTATATTATTGGTAAGTTCGCAATGTGTGCTTATATTTGCTGAATGTTGAATTTTCGGCAAAAATCAATTATCCTCTAACATACTAAAAGATTTCATGTTGCGATGAAAAAACTATTGCTACTTATTTCATTTGTCATCTCACTGTCCGCTGTAGGTCAGGAATTTAGTAAAACGATAGACTCTGTCAAACAAAAATACGCCCCGGACAAACGCACGACGGTGTTTGATATTAAAGCCGTGCCGACCAATGGGCCTATGGTGCTTTCCGGAGAGACCAGTGTCCCCCAAGCAAAGGCCGAACTTTTGAAGTTGGCCAAAGCGCAGGGCCTCGAAACGCTGGACGCGGTAAAAATGCTCCCAGATGAAAAGGGATTGGACGGGAAGACGTACGGCGTGGTTCGGGTACCTGTAGCCACGTTGCGGTACGGGGCTTCGTACGCCTCGGAACAGGCTACCCAGCTTCTTCTGGGCGTGCCGGTGCGCATCTTCAAACAGAACGACTGGTACCTGGTACAAACCCCGGAAGATTACATCTCGTGGGTGCCTTCCAGCTCGATACGGCCGATGACCAAAGAGCAGTACAACGATTATGCCCGGGAAAACAAAGTCATCTACCTGGCGGATTGGGGCTGGGCTTATGAAAAGCCGGACGCTTCCTCCCCGCGGGTGACCGACCTGGTAGCCGGAAATATCCTGATCTATAAAGGAGCGAAAGGAAAATACGTGCACGCAGCACTCGCGGACGGCCGCGAGTGCTATGTGGCCAAAGCGGATGTGGCCGATTTTTCCCAGTGGGCGAAAAAGACCCGTCCTACGGCTGAGAACGTAATTAAAGATGCTTACCGTTTTATGGGGGTTTCGTACCTGTGGGCCGGTACTTCGGCCAAGTTGATGGATTGCAGTGGTTTTGCCAAAACGGTGTATATGCTCAACGGGGTGGTCCTGGCCCGCGACGCTTCGCAGCAGTGCCTCACCGGGGAGAGCATCGACGTATCCGAGGGCTATAAGAACCTTCAGCCCGGCGACCTGGTATTCTTCGGCAACCGTACGGCCGACGGCAAACCCAACCGCGTGTGGCACGTGGGGATTTACGTAGGCGACGGCCGTTTCATCCACGAAGCCGGCGACGTACATGTGACCAGTTTCAATCCGGCCCACACCGAATATTCCAAATATTATGTGGACAGGCTGGTGCGTGCGGCCCGTATCATCGGTAACCAAGATAAAGGATTGGGTATTACCTCGTTCGAAAAAAACCCTTATTTCCAGGTACAGGAATAAAAGTCAGATCGATTCATCAAAAAATAAAATACGACATACCATGGATAAAAATAGACGTGATTTTCTCAAGAAAGCAGCAATAGTAACCGGCGCAGGGATATTGGCGAGCGCCACGACTCCGGCTTTGGCCTCGGTGGTGGGCTCTTCGAAGGCTCCGGCCATCAATAAAGGGGGGAGCAAAAAAATGAAACTCACATTCAAGCCTTACGAAACGAAATTCCTGCACCAGTTCGCCGTATCGGGTTCTTCGCGTGCCTTCACCGAATTGGTACAGATCCAGATCGAATACGACGGAGTGATCGGCTACGGCGAGGCCGTCACGCCTCCCTATCTGGGAGAATCCCAGGCTTCGGTCATCGAGTTCCTCAAGCGGGTAGACCTCGGCCAGTTCGCCAGTCCTTTCGAGATGGACGATATCCTGACCTATGTCGACAATATTACGGCCTATAACGCCGCCGCCAAGGCTGCGATCGACATCGCCCTGCACGATTTGGTGGGCAAACTTTTCGGCGCCAAGTGGTGCGACATCTGGGGCTATACGGCCGCCAAGGCTCCTTCCACTTCCTATACCATCGGATTGGATACGATGGACGTGGTACGCCAGAAAACCCGTGAGGCCGCTCCTTACAGCATTATCAAAGTAAAACTCGGCGGCGATGCGGACAAAGAGTTGGTGAAGACCATCCGCGAGATCGAACCGAACAAGCCTCTTTGCGTGGATGCCAACCAGGGATGGAAGGACAAGAGTTATGCGCTGGATATGATCTACTGGTGCAAGGACAACGGCTTTATCTTCGTAGAACAGCCGATCGGGCGCTACAACCTGGACGACATGGCGTGGATCACCGAACGCAGCCCGCTGCCTACCGTGGCCGACGAATCCTGCCAGCGCCTGGTGGACGTAAAGAAACTCCACGGAGTTTTCTCGGCGATCAATATCAAGTTGATGAAGTGCACCGGTATGCGCGAGGCGCACAAGATGGTCGACCTGGCCCGTGCGCTCGATATGAAGATTATGCTGGGCTGCATGAGCGGGGAATCTTCGGTCGGCATCTCGGCCGCCGCACAGCTTTCCCCGGCCATAGACTGGGCTGACCTGGACGGCAACCTGCTGATAAGCAACGACAACTTCACCGGTATGAAGATCGTGGACGGAAAAATAACCTTGGCAGACCTTCCCGGCGTGGGAGCGGTGCCCAAAAAAGCATAATACACAACACTCAACTATGAAGACACACGTTATCGCCACTACGGCAATCGGGGTCGCCCTTCTTTTGGTAGCGGCCTGCTCCGGCAAGAAAGATGCCGACGTACAGCTTCGTTCGGCCATGCTTGCCGGCGAATACACCAAAGCCGAGAAAATGCTCGACTCTCTTATTGCCGATGCCGGCAAGGACTCCGACAAAGCGTATGCCTATATCCAGAAAAAGGATTCCCTTTACAAACTGCGCAGCGATTTCCGCCGTACTAAGGACGAAGTCGTAACTTACGTGCAGCGTTATTACGGGGACAGCACTCAGACGAAAGTGTCCGAATGGATCAAGAACGGCGTACTCGAATACCGGGTGATAGACGGGGATACCCTTTTCTTCCGCAATGCGGCACCCAATGTGTTCCGTGTGGATAAAGAAGCTATCCAGCGGGCTTCCGTAGGCAACGACGGCGGCCGGGCTCAGGATTCGGTGCTCAACGTAAACCTGCCCGAGATCCTGAAAGCGCCCAGCGGACAGTTGGCAGCGCCCAAGACGATGAAGATACGCCACCATGTGACGGTGAAAGCCGATGCGGTTCCCGCCGGGGATACCCTTCGTGTATGGATTCCGATCCCCCGCGGCGACGTGCCCCGCCAGACGGACATCGAACTGCTGGCTACTTCGGATTCGGCGGTCGTAGCTCCGCTGGACTACTGCCACCACAGCGCCTATATGGAAAAAGTGGCCGAGGCCGGTAAACCGACCGAATTTTTCGTAGACTACCAGTATACCGCTTGGGGGCAGCATTTCGACCTGGAAGGAGTGGAAATAGCGCCGTACGATACGGCTTCTGCCGTGTATAAAGAATTTACGGCTGTGCGCGCCCCGCACCTCCTGCAGACCGAATCCATGAAAAAACTGGCCAAGGAGATCGTAGGCGACGAAACCGATCCGTACAAAAAAGTCAAGAAGATATTCGACTACGTAAAACAATATCCCTGGGCTTCCGCGCTCAACTATTCGCTGATCGAGGATATCCCGCAGTATGTGCTGGACAACAAGAAAGGCGACTGCGGACAGGTAGCCCTGCTGTTGATCGACCTGGCCCGGGCTTCCGGCGTACCGGCGCGTTGGCAGAGCGGGCTGATGGTGCATCCCAAATCCTGGAACATGCACGATTGGGCTGAAGTGTACTACGAGGGGATCGGATGGGTGCCGGTGGACGTATCGTTCGGACGGAACCAGGTGCTGACCAACAAAGGCGGCGCCCAGTTCTTCGACAGCGGGATCGATTCGTACCGTATGATCGCCAACAACAATTATACCTGCGGGTTCTATCCTGCCAAGAAATTCCCCGCCAGCGATACGGTGGATTTCCAGGCCGGGGAAGTGGAGACCTCCGACGGTAACCTGTTCTACGACAAATGGTCGTGGGGGCTCGATATCGATTATCTCAACTGAGGGAAATAATTCATTTATCAGAGAATATACAACAATTGAAAAGAACAAATGGCTGAATTTAAGTACCAAACACCAAAGCCGCTTGGCGAGGATACCACCGAGTACCGCCTCGTCACAAAAGATTATGTATCGGTAGAAGAATGCTGCGGACGTAAAATCCTGAAAGTGGAGCCCGAAGGCCTCCGCGCACTTGCCCGTGAAGCCATCGCCGACGTATCGTTCTACCTGCGCGCCTCGCACCTGAAAAAGCTGGCCGCCATCCTGGACGATCCCGAAGCATCGGACAACGATAAGTTCGTGGCCTACACCATGCTACGCAACCAGGTGGTGTCTGCCCAGGGGGAACTTCCTACCTGCCAAGATACCGGTACGGCCATTGTGATGGCGAAGAAAGGAGAAGATGTATATACCGGGGTGGACGACGCCCAGTGGCTGTCCCACGGGATATACGACACGTATAAAGACCGTAACCTGCGTTATTCCCAGGTGGTTCCCTACACGATGCTGGAGGAAAAGAATACCGGAACCAACCTGCCGGCCCAGATAGATGTTTATTCCAAACCGGGTGATCATTACGACTTCCTGTTTATCACTAAAGGCGGCGGTTCGGCCAATAAGACGTTCCTGTTCCAGCAGACCAAGGCGCTGCTTACCGATGCGGCCCTCGAGAAATTCCTGCGCGAAAAGATCGCGACCCTCGGCACGGCGGCCTGCCCTCCGTACCACTTGGCGATCGTGATCGGCGGCACTTCGGCCGAAGCCAACCTGAAGACCGTCAAGGAAGCCTCGACCGGATACCTGGATTCGCTGCCTACCCACGGTAACGACGGCGGTCAGGCGTTCCGCGACCTCGAATGGGAAGCCAAAGCGCTCAAGATATGCCAGGAATATGGACTTGGCGCCCAGTTCGGCGGCAAGTACTATGTGCACGATGTGCGGGTGATCCGTATGCCGCGCCATGCTGCCTCATGTCCGGTGGGGATCGGCGTAAGTTGCTCGGCCGACCGGAATATCAAGGCTAAGATCACTGCGGAAGGCATATTTGTGGAACAGCTCGAAAAGCACCCTGAAAAATACCTCCCGGGCAAAGAACCGGAACTCGCTCCGGCCGTACAGATCGACCTGGACCGTCCGATGAAAGAAGTGCTGGCCGAACTGTCCAAGTACCCGATCAAGACCCGCCTGAGCTTGAACGGTACGCTCATCGTAGCGCGCGACATCGCTCATGCCCGCATCAAAGAAATGCTCGACCAGGGCAAGCCCATGCCGGAATACTTCAAGAACCACCCGGTATATTACGCAGGCCCGGCTAAGACGCCGGCCGGCATGCCTTCCGGAAGCTTCGGCCCAACTACGGCCGGACGTATGGATCCGTATGTGGACGAATTCCAGAAGCACGGCGGTTCAATGATCATGCTGGCCAAGGGTAACCGTTCTCCGATCGTACGGGATGCCTGCAAAGCCAACGGCGGCTTCTATCTCGGCTCGATAGGAGGCCCGGCGGCTATCCTGGCAGCCGAGAACATCAAGTCGGTCGAAGTGGTCGATTTTGAAGAGCTGGGCATGGAGGCTGTGCGCAAGATCCGGGTGGAGAACTTCCCGGCCTTTATCATCTGCGACGACAAAGGGAACGATTTTTTTGAACAACTCTGCGGCGGCGTTTGCAGCCACCGCTGAGTTGGTAGTTTTATAAAATAGGAGAAGACGGGGAGCGATTTCGCCCCCCGTTTTTTATTTCGCGCCTGTATTTTTAGTACTTTTATCCCGGTAATCTTTAGAAACGCTTCAATCATGAAAAATCTTTTTTTTGCAGTATTCTTGCTGGTTGTCAACCACGCGTGGGCCCAACCGGTCACGGAAGAGAACTACCGGAAGGAATTTAAAGCGATGGAAGAAAAGTTCTCCCTTCGCGCCGATACGCTGCAGAAGTTTATTCCCATGAAAAAATATACCGCAAAACGGGACAGTCTTGTCTGTGAATATAAAAAGCTGGTGGATGAATTTACGGAACTAAACCTGGAGCTGGCCCTGCGGTACGCATCCGTGCCGTCCGGGCTGCAGATGTGTTTTTGGAATCGTCTTACCATTCCTGAGGATACGTTGAAGGCTGTGTTGAAACGCATCCCAAAACAGATGCGAAAAAGCGAGTACGGACGGGCTATCGCCATGCATCTTTCATGCCCGAAAGTGGAGCAGGGGGATAAGGCCTATGATTTCCGGGCAATGGATGCTCAGGGACGGCCTTTCCGGCTTTCGCAATGGAAAGGGAAACAGGTACTGCTGCTTTACGGCGGTTTGGGGTGTATGGGCCCGTCGGGCCGGGAATATCTCAACGAGTTGTACGGCAGGACTTCGCGGGAAAACCTGGAGATCGTGGTGTTCTGGCCGGCGGCCGGACAGGACGAATTGACGGCTTTGGCAAAGGAATACCCTTCGGATTTTTCGCAGGTGTCCGATTTCAAAGGGGATGTGACGCCCGTAAAGATCCGGTATCAAGCCCAGGCGACACCCACTTGTTTTTTTATCGGCCGCGATGGCCGGTTGCTGCTCAAATCGGTAGGACTGAATCCCGAAGGGTTTGAATCGGTTATGAAATGAAAAATAAAAATCCCGGCTTTCATGCCGGGCATTTGTGTTTTCTCCCCAAAGGCAGAACGCCTATCCGCAGTTTATGGAGCAGGCATATATATAATTTTATGGATATTTAGGGAGCCATAATAGCAATGTTTTTTTGCAACTCTTAGCTAAAAGATATTATTTATCTTAAAAATACTCGTTTTCGGCAAAAAATATTTCCTTTTGGAATATAAAGTTTGTTATTTTCCAGGTTTTTTCTATGTTTGGGAAACCTGCAGGCGCAGGTATTTCATTATCAATAACCTAAACTATTCACCGTATGAAACAACGTTTAATTCGTCCGCTGGCATCGCTGTTGTGCGCTGTGGCGGTTTTGTTCGTATTCAGTTCGTTCACTGCTCCTCAGACCCGGGGCGGTGGGGACGATGAGGTTATCCAATTGGATTACGAAATCTCATGGGGAAATGCCTCTCTGAATACGGGTATTCCTTGGATCCCTGGGGACTATGTAATGATGGGTGGCGCGCCCTATTGGGTGAACATCGATCAACATTCGGGCGCGGATGGCATGCTGTGCCTGAACATTCAGGCCAATCCGTACAATATAGCCCGCGAAACGTCGTTCCACCTGGAGGTTCACACCGGTAGCGGGCGGTATGAATGCGGCATACACATTGTACAGGGCGGCCGTTCGAATTAATATCCCGCCAAAGTAAAATAAAGACGGCCACCCGAAGGGTGGCCGTCTTTATACCGGTTAGGAAAAAATTTAGAAAGCGTAACCTAGCTTCAGGCCGATGGCATTGCATTTCGTGGTTCCACTGCCCTTGTGTCCCTGTACTGTTACGTCCGCGGTGGCTGTTTTGATGTCGTATCCCAGGCTTAGGTTGATCGCTTTGTTCTCAGCTACTTTGAAACTTGCGCCTACAGCCGGAGTGACCATAAAGCCCTTCATACCTAGTTTGGCATCAAAAGAAGTGTTGTCCAGCCACCCGGATCCTTTTTCGCTTTTCAGAGCTACCGAGTACCCCAGGTCGAAGGAAGCAAAAAGGCTTACTTTCTGCGAAACAGGGAGGTATCCTTTCACATTGAGGAACAAAGGCATCGACAGGAAGGAGGTACCTTCGACGTCGTAAAAATCCAGCCCTACGCCAATACCTGCCGAGAGGTACGGATTGAAACGTATTCCGTTGATCATGTGGATGCTCAGGCGGTCGGCTGCGTTGTCGCCTATGCCGAAAGCGTATCCCGCCTGCACCTCACCCTGGTAACGGATCGTTTGACTTTGTGCGAATGCGGCTGTGGAGAGCAATGCGAATGCGAAAAAAAGAATGTGCTTTTTCATTTTTACTTTTTTAAAGTGTTGTTAGATATTATATGTGTTTCCTAGTCGATAATTCGGTCAAAAATATTAATAATTCCCTTTAACGCAAGCGTTATGCGAAAAAAAATTAACCTATCGGAAAAGAGAGGAAAAAAGAACAGCCCCGGCAGAAAAAGGCGAGGCTGTTCAGTGTGGAAACACAGTGCTTTAGAAGGCGTAACCCACTCTCAAGCCGATCGCATTCCCGTTGTCTTTGGTTGTGCTGCCTCCCGAACGGCCGTAAGCGAGTTTCTGACTCATATAAGCCATGCTCAGGTTGAGGGCTTTGCTGTCGGCGATCTTGATGCTCGCACCTACGGCAGGCGTGATCAGGAAGCCTTTCATATCGGCTTTCCAACCGCCTTGTTCCTCTCCGGACAGGCTGACCGAATAACCGCAGTCGAGCGAGGCGAACAAGCTCACCATACCCGAAATAGGGAGATATCCTTTTACATTCGCATAGATGGGGAGCGAAAGGTACGATTCGCCATCGTCAAAATAATAGTCCAGCCCGACTCCGACACCGGCCGAAAGGTATTGGTTGAACCGGGCACCGTTGATCATGTGCGCACTTACCCGGTCGATGCTAATGTCGCCTACGCCGAATCCGTAGCCGACCTGTACTTCGCCCTGGTATTTTACCGATTGGGCGAACGCTGCCGAAGAGAGCAGCAGGCAGAGGGAAAGGATCAGATATTTTTTCATTTTAGTGTTAGGATTAATGGTTAATAATTATTGTGAAAAATGGTTAGGAACTGATTTGTAATGCCTGCCGATATCCATCCGCGGGCGATGGCATTTTGTCGATGAAACAAATATATGTTATTATTGTTAATTGTAGGATATTAAGAATAATTAGACAATAAAATGATTTCAATGTTTCGGATTTCGTAAATTTAAGACCAAATAGAACAATAAATGTTCGAAAATCGCCAGTACCCGGGTTGAGAAATAATCTGTTGCTTTGCCGGATTTAGAAGGAGCAGGACTTTTAGAATATAATCGGTTTGGGTAAAAAGAAACACAAAAGGTATTATGCGAAAAAAGCCGGGAATATTCCCGGCTTTTTTATAGGAGATAATTTATTTACCTCAGGTTTTTGAAAAAACTGTCCAGCATCTCTTTGCTGTGCCCGGCCAGTAGCCCGGAAACGACTTCCGTTTTCGGGTGCAGTCGGGCACCCATGACCCGGTACCCTCTGCGGGGATCGTCCGTTCCGAATACCAACCGGCCTATCTGGGCCCAGTATAGGGCTCCGGCGCACATTTGGCACGGTTCGAGAGTGACATACAGGGTGCAGTCCTGTAAATATTTTCCCCCCAGGTATTGGGAAGCTGCGGTAACGGCTTGCATTTCGGCGTGGGCCGTCACGTCGCAGAGCGTTTCCGTGAGGTTGTGCCCCCGGCCGATGATGCGCCCTCCGGCTGTAACGACGGCACCCACGGGGATTTCCCCGGCTTTCAGGGCCTCCGATGCTTCGTCCAAAGCTCGGAGCATGAAATATTCGTCGCTGCCGTACGGTTCCATCGGGTTTTCTCAGTCGCCTTGTTCGGCTACGCGGATGAACTCGAAATCGAGCTGTTTGCGTTCGAGATCGGCATTTTTGACCTTGACGATCACCTCGTCGCCCAGCTGGAGCACGTTGTGGCTGTTTTCGCCCACCGCGGCGAAATTTTTGGCGTCGAACGAATAGTAATCGTCCCGGATGTCCCGCAGGCGTACCATTCCTTCGCATTTGTTCTCGATGATCTCCACATAGATGCCCCATTCGGTCACGCCCGAAATGACGCCTTTGTATTCCTTGTCCACATGTTTGGCCATGTATTTGACCTGCATGTATTTCACGGAGTCGCGTTCGGCATCGGCGGCTACGCGTTCCCGGGCGGAGGAGTATTTGCAGTGTTCCTCGTATTTTTCTTTATCGGCGCTCTTGCCTTTGTCCAGGTAATACTGAAGCAGGCGGTGTACCATCACGTCCGGATAGCGGCGGATAGGAGAGGTGAAGTGCGTATAGAAATCGAACGCCAGCCCGTAGTGCCCGATATTGTCCGTCGAGTATTCGGCTTTGGCCATCGAACGCATAGCCAGGGTGGAGAGCATGTTCTCCTCCCGGCGTCCGAGGCTGTCGGTGAGCATCCGGTTGAGCGAACGGGCGATGGTTTGCCGGTCTTTGGTCACGACTTTATACCCGAATTTTGAGGCCATTCCGGCCAAGGCGGCCAGCTTTTCCGGGTTCGGGTCGTCGTGTACGCGGTAGACGAACGTGGGGGCGATGCCCTTGTATACGGGGTCTTTGCGGAGTTCGCTTCCTACGTAAGCCGCTACTTTCCGGTTGGCCAGCAGCATGAATTCCTCGATCAGTTTGTTGGAATCCTTGGCGATTTTGAAGAATACGCCGGTGGGTTCGTTGTCCTTGTCGAGGATGAATTTCACCTCTTCCTTGTCGAAGGAAATAGCGCCGGCAACTATGCGGCGTTCACGCATTTTCTTGGCCAGGCGGTCGAGGGTGAGTATCTCGTCTTTCAACGGGTCGTCCCCGCCTTCGATTACGGCCTGGGCCTCCTCATACGTGAAACGGCGGTTGGACAGGATGACGGTGCGGCCGAACCATTCGTTCTTTACGTGGGCATCTTCGTCCATTTCGAATACGGCCGAGAAAGTGAGTTTTTCCTCGTCCGGTCGCAGGGAGCAGACGTTGTTGCTCAGGATCTCCGGGAGCATGGGAACCACGCGGTCCACCAGGTATACCGAAGTGCCCCGGTCGTAGGCTTCCCCGTCCAGGTCGGTGCCTTCTTTTACGTAATGCGACACGTCGGCGATATGGATGCCGATCTGGTAATTGCCGTTCTCCAGGCGGTCGATGGACAGGGCGTCGTCGAAGTCTTTGGCGTCCGCAGGGTCTATCGTAAATGTGGTGGCGGTACGCATATCGCGCCGGCGGCCGATTTCTTCCTCGGTGATCTCTATCGGGAGTTTGGACGCTTCTTCTTCTATTTCTTCGGGGAAATGGTAGGGCAGGCCATATTCGGCCAGGATGGAATGTATCTCCACTTCGTGTTCGCCGGGGCGTCCCAATACGTCCAGGATACGGCCGACGGGATTGTGTACTTTGTCCGGCCATTCGGCGATCTCCACCACGACCTTGTCGCCGTCTTTGGCCTCTCCCAGTCCGTCTTTGGGGATGTAGAAGTTGATGGCAATGCGGTTGTTGTCCGGGATGACGAACCCGAAATGCTGCGACAGTTCCAAGCGTCCCACGAATTGGTTTTTGGCACGGGAGATGATCTCCACCACTTCGCCTTCGGGGCGACGCCCCTGTTTGCGGCGGAATACATATACCCGTACTTTGTCGCCGTGCAGGCTTTTGCCGGTGGCGGTAGCGGGGATGTAAATGTCGTCGACGTATTTTTCCTTGTCTTCGGGTACGAGGTAGGCTGCCCCCGAGGAGGTGAAGTCCATTTTGCCCACGATGTACTGCGATTGGGGGGCGGCTTTGTAACGGCCCGGTTCGGGTTGCAGGAGTTGCTCCCGTTCCACCAGTTTGTCCAGGGCAACCTGTACGCGGGAGGTATCGTCGTCTTTGCCTTCGTTCAGGCGGGAATTTACCTGTTTCGGGTTGTAAACGGCCGTAGGGTTTTTGTGAAATACGCCCAGTACCGATATTTCAAATTCACTCAGGGTATTGTGGTCGTCGCCGGAAGCGGAACGCTGTTCGCGGCGGCGTTCGTTTCGGGCTCCGTGGGGAGCTCCTGTCAATTTTTTCTTCTCACCTTTCTGCAGGTTTTTCCTGCTTTCGTTTTTCTTCCTCTTCATCGGATGTGTGTTGGATTCTCAGCCCCCGGATTATTTTTTCACGGGGATTTTTTCTATTCTTTTTTGGTGGCGTCCGCCGTCGAACGATTCGGCCAGGAAAACGTCTACCATTTCAAGGGCCTGGTACAGGCTGACGAAACGGGCGGGAAGGTCGAGCACATTGGCATTGTTGTGGTGCCGGGCCAGGCTGGCCAGTTCCGGCGTCCAGCAAAGCGCTGCACGGATACCCTGGTGTTTGTTGGCGGTCATGGCCGCTCCGTTCCCGGAGCCGCACAGGGTGATGCCCAGGTCGGCTTCTCCTTTTTCCACGGCCTCGGCTACCGGATGCACGTAATCCGGGTAGTCCACAGGTTCTTCGGTAAAGGGCCCGAAGTCCAGGGTTTCGATGCCTTTGGTTTTCAGGTGTTCGACGATCGCTTTTTTGTATTCCACGCCGGCGTGGTCGCTTCCGAGTGCTATTTTCATGGCTTTACGGGTTTAAATACTTCTTTGGAGTTTACAAAGTTACTCTTATTTTCCGACAAAACGGGAGGCCAATATTAAATAAAAGTGAAAAACGCCGCCGTCCTATTTAACGGAGAGGATATTTGCTTAAATTTGTTTGACCTGACTAACAAATATAGCGAAAGCCGAGCGCCGTTCAAACTTGTTTGAAAAAGGCCGAGGCGCATCTTATATTATGTAAATATATGGAAACCGATACACGGCGGCTGCCGCAAATAGTCTTCACCAGCGAATTTGTCGTGCTGTCCACAATAGATTCCCGGGGTTATCCCCATACCCGGGCGATGCTCAACCTGCGCAACGAAAGACTCTACCCGCATTTGCAGGCCCTGTACCGGGCGGACGGAAACCCGCAGGCGATCTACCTGACGACCAACACCTCGTCGGACAAGACGGCCGAGATACTTTCCTGCCCGAAGGCCAGCCTGTATTACTTCGACGGGGCGCATTACCGGGGGGTCTGTCTGCGCGGAAAAATAGAGGTCGTGACCGATGCGGGGTTCAAAAAGCAGGCTTGGGGGCCCGGCTGGGAGGAATACTATCCGGACGGGGTCGGATCGGAGGATTTTGCGATGCTCCGCTTCGTGCCTGAGAGCATCGAATCGTACGCAAACCTGTCGGTGGAAAAGGCCGATTTGTAATTTGTAAATGGGTTTAACGAAGATAGAATAACGGAAAAACATCTATGGAATTTCTCATCATACTGGGGCTTATTTTACTGAACGGCGTGTTTTCCATGTCGGAAATAGCCATTATATCCTCCCGCCGCTCCCGCCTGGAGCTCGACGCCAACAACGGCAGTAAAGCGGCCCGCACGGCCCTGAAACTTTCGGAAAATCCCGACCGGTTCCTTTCGACGATCCAGATCGGGATCACCCTGATAGGCATCCTCACCGGGCTTTATTCGGGGGAAATGCTGGCCGGTTATGTGGCCGCTTGGATCGCGAATATCGAGGCGTTGGAACCTTACTCCCTGACGATAGCCAAAACGGTGATCGTGATCGTAGTGACCTACCTGACGCTCATATTCGGTGAACTGGTGCCCAAACGCATCGGGCTGAGCGTATCGGAATCGGCGGCGAAGGTCATAGCCCCGGTGATGGATTTCCTCTCCCGGGTGGCCAGTCCGTTCGTGTGGGTGCTTTCCAAAAGCACTTCTGCCGTATCGCGGATGCTGGGGCTTAAGAATCGCCGGGACGATATCGTCACCGAAGAAGAAGTGAAGGCCATGGTGGCGCAGAGCGCGCTCGGCGGCCAGATAGACCAGGTGGAACATGAGATCGTCGACCGGGTGTTTTCCCTGGGGGATATGAACATCGCTTCGATCATGACCCACCGCAGCGATATCGTGTGGCTCGACCTGGATCGAGACCCGGAATACCTCCGGTCGCTTATCCGGAAAAATGTGTTCAACGTATATCCGGTGTGCGACGGTTCGCTGGACGAGGTGGTCGGGGTCGTGCATCTGAAAGACTTGTTCGCCCATGCCGACGACCCGGATTTCAAGCTGGAAAAGATCGTCCGCCCGGCGGAGTATTTCCCGGAGAATATGAGCGTATACAAGGCGATGGACATCTTGAAAACCTCGAAACTCAAAAGCGGCATCGTGATCGACGAGTTCGGCAGTGTGGAAGGTATCGTAACCCTGAAAGATGTGGTGAAAGGCCTTTTAGGCGGGATGAACGAGGACGACGACGAGGACCGGATCGTCCGCCGGGAGGATGGTTCGC
>CAUHQV010000006.1 GCA_959608625.1 uncultured Flavobacteriales bacterium | reverse complement strand
CAACACGTTGGTGCTGCTGAACAAAGAATTCATCCGCCAGTACGAACTGTTGCGTTTCGGGGAGACTAACAACGTGATCGACTATTTCCAGCATGCGCTCGACAGTATCGGGCGGGAATTGCGCGCGACAGAGGATTCGCTCACCGCGTACAATGTGGAAAAACGCATCATCAACTACGACGAGCAAACCAAGCACGTCGCTTCGCTGGGCCGTGATTATCAACTGAAGTATGAAGATATCCTGTTGAATTACAATAGCTCGGAAAAATTGATCCAGGAATTGGAAGGGCGAATCGACGAGCATGTCAAAAACCTGAAGGACAACGCGAACTTCCTGGCAAAGCTGAAGGGTATTTCCGATCTTTCGGCCAAGATCACGATGATGGAATCTTTCCAGCCGGATACTACGAAAGCAGAATCCCTCGACCTGGTAACCCTCCGCCGGCAGTTGGGAGAGGCCGAAAAGGATTTTACCCGGTTTGCCGACCAAAACAGCGCCCGTCGGTATACGAAAGAAGGCATCTCTTCCGAGTCTATCGTCGGCCAGTGGCTGGAGCAGTTGATTCTCCATGAGAAGGCCCAGGCGCAATTGAAAGTGATGGATGACCGCAAGGCGGAACTGGATTCTCAATACGTGTATTATTCCCCGATAGGATCCACGATCAAGCGGAAACAGCGGGAAATAGACTTTACCACGCAGTCCTATCTTTCTATCCTGCAGAGCCTCAATGCGGCCCGTTTGCGGCAGAAAAACCTGCAAATGAACTCGGCCACGCTGAAAGTCATCACCCCGCCGACCTTCCCGCTGGAATCCATGCCTTCCAAACGGAAAATGATGGTGGTAGGCGGATTTGTGGGTACGATCATTTTTATCCTGGGAGTTTTCTTCCTGCTGGAACTGCTCGACCGTACTTTGCGCGACAAATCCCGGGCCGAACGCCTGACCGGTGGGAAAGTACTGGGTGCCGTTCCCCGGAAAGGCTTCCGGCGGCGGTCTTACTACAAAGAACATTTGGGAGCTTCTATGCAGTACCTGGGCAATGCGCTGTTGGATTACTGCAAGCCTGGCCAACCAAGCGTGATCAATATCCTGAGCCTGCGCAGCGGCAGCGGAAAGAGTTTCGTGGCCGAGCACCTGGCCGAATACTTCCGCCGCAGGGACATAAAGGTGGGAGAGGATGTGATCCTGGCGGAATATAAGGCTCTGTACGATGCCTCCGTTCCGGCTTCCCTGCTGGAAAAGGCAGCCGTGAATCTGTTGGTGCTCAAAGCCGACAGTTCGTGGAAAGATACCGACCAATTGCTTTACGACCGGCTCGCACAGAGGGTGGGAGATGCGCCGCTGTTCATCTGCCTGACCCAGGCCGACCTGAACGCGGTAGAGACCTTCACCGGGCAGCTGCCTCCCTACACGTTCTTCCGGAAGCTGGGATACCGTTTCTACCAACTGGGGCTTACCTCGGCCGGATAATCCTGGGAAAATAAGGCCCTTCATCAAGGAAATGGAAGAGATAAAAGAATCGATAGCAAGGGTATCGCCCCGTATAATCCTCGGGCTGGCTTTATGCCTGGGAGTGGGAGCACTCGCTATGGTTTCGCTGAGGTACGGCTTTTTAGCCGGGCTTATATTCTCGGTAGTACCTTTGGTGCTTTACCTGACCCTTTACATGATAAAGAGGCCGTATTGGGCCTATACCGGCCTCTTTGCGGTCAATTATTTCATCATGGGGATAGTCCGGTACGTGCCGAAACTGCCGGGCGGCGTGGTGATCGATGCATTGATCATGTTCTCTATCATGGTACTCCTTATCCGCTCCTGTTACAGGCGGGTAGGCTGGGAAAGGGCTTGGAACGGGCTGTCTGTGGCGGCTTTTATCTGGCTGTTATATTGCGTGCTGGAGCTCTTCAACCCAATGGCCACTCCGTTGGGATGGGTGACATCCATCCGGGGTGTGGCGGTCTATTTTTTCTGTATTTCGGTACTCACACCGATCTTCTTTTACCGGTTCAAGGATTTCAAGCGAATCCTTATTCTGTGGTCTGTTTTTACCCTGCTGGCCGTGCTGAAAGCTCTGGTGCAGAAATACCACGGGTTCGATACTTTCGAGAAGATATGGCTGTACGAATCGGGAGGGATGACCACCCACGTCATCTATTCGGGGATCCGGTATTTTTCTTTTTATACCGACGCCGGGAACTTCGGGTCGGCGATGGGACTGGCGATGGTGGTCTTTTCCATTGCGGCGGTCTATTTTTCGGGAAAGAAAACGAGGCTTTATTTCCTGGGTGTCGCGTTGGCGGCCGGGTACGGAATGATGCTTTCCGGCACCCGCGGGGCACTGGCCGTTCCTTTTGCCGGGTATCTGATCTACCTGCTGATATCCCGGCAAAAGAGGATCATATTCCTGGGTGCGGCGGCGCTGCTTTCCAGTTTTGTCTTTCTGAAATACACAGATATCGGGCAGGGTAATGCGATGATCCGGCGCATGCGCAGCGCGTTCAATACGGAAGACGCTTCGCTGAACGTGCGGCTGAACAACCAAAAACGCATTGCCGAATATATCAAAGACAAGCCTTTCGGTTCCGGCCTCGGCATGGGCGGCGGCAAGGCCAAAGCGTACGCGCCCACGGCTTACCTGTCGCAGATACCGACCGATTCCTGGTTCGTGATGATATGGGTGGAAACGGGTATCATCGGACTTGTACTCCATTTGGGCATTTTGTTCTATATCCTGTTTATGGGGTGTTATCTGGTGCTTTTCAAGCTAAAAGACAAGCGGCTGAGAGGACTTATATGTGCGGTGATCGCCGGGATATTCGGGGTGATGGTCTCGGCCTACGGCAATGAAATCTTGGGGCAATTGCCTACAGGGATCATTATTTACATGTGTGCGGCATTCATTTTCCTAAGTCCCCGTTACGACAGGGAACTATTGGAACACCGCGCGGAAAAAGACGAAGATTATGAACACCATCGGTAAAAAAATATCGATCGTAACGGTCAATTACAACGGTTGTGAGGATACCTGCCAAATGTTGGAATCCCTACGGGCGAATGTATCCTATCCCTACGAAGTCATCGTGGTGGACAACGGCTCCCTGCGCGACGAAGCGGCCGTGATAGCGGCCCGTTTCCCGGACGTGGTCGCCGTGCGGAGCGAAGAGAACCTCGGTTTTGCCGGGGGCAACAACCTGGGTTTTAAAAGGGCTACCGGGGACTATATCCTGTTGCTGAACAACGATACCCTGGTACGGGACGATTCCCTCCGTTATCTGGTGGAGAGGCTGGACTCTTCATCCCGTATAGGGGCCGTATGCCCCAAGATCCGTTTCGCTTTCGCTCCGGAGCATATTCAGTTCGCCGGATACACCCCGCTCTCCCGCATCACCCTGCGCAACGACCTTGTAGGGTTTGACTGTCCGGACGATGGGCGGTTCGACTCTCCGGCGGCCACCCCGTACGCGCATGGGGCTGCCATGATGGTCAAACGCGAGGTGCTGGAACGCGTGGGCGATATGCCGGAAATGTATTTCCTGTACTATGAGGAACTGGACTGGTCTACCCGTATCACGGAGGCCGGGTACGAGATATGGTACGAACCCCGCAGCACGGTTTTCCACAAGGAAAGCGCCTCTACGGGCCGCGCCAGTCCCCTGAAAACGTATTATCTCTCCCGCAACCGCCTGCTGTATGCCTGGCGCAACCGGAAAGGGGCTGAAAAATACCTGGGTATCGCTTACCAGTTGGCGGTGGCCGCACCGAAAAACAGCCTCCGGTATCTGCTGAAAGGGAAACCCGGTCTGGCGGGAGCCGTTTGGCGAGGCTACAGTGCCTTTTTCCATCTTAAACCGAAAACAGACCGCAAACCATGAGTACTGTACTATCCGCTATGGATACCTTCCTTTTTATCCTCCTGGCCTCCGGAGTGCTGTACCTTTTCGTATTCGCCCTTTGGTCCCTGCGCCGGGGGAGGGAACGGTTTCCGGCCGCCGAAATCCCTCACCGGATCGTCGTGTTGATACCGGCGTACAAAGAGGACAAGGTGATCGAGGCGACTGTACGTTCCGTCCTCACTCAGGATTATCCGCAGGATAGGTATGAAGTGGCGGTCATCTCCGACAAGATGGAGCCCGGGACAGACCAAAAACTTTCGCAGCTCCCGATCCGCCTGTTCAAAGCGCAATATGTAGACAGTTCCAAAGCCAAAGCGCTCAACCTGGCCGTCGACTCGTTGGAAGAAGAACCGTACGATATCGTAGCGATACTGGATGCGGACAATACCGTAGGGCCGGATTTCTTACGGGAGATCAACAATGCATATGATGCCGGTATCCTGGCGATGCAGGCGCACCGGATGGCCAAGAACCGCAATACCGATACGGCGGTGCTGGATGCGGTGAGCGAGGAGATCAACAATTCCGTTTTCCGTAAGGGGCATGTGAACCTCGGTTTTTCCTCCGCTCTGATCGGTTCCGGGATGGCGTTCGACTACAAGTGGTTTCGGGAAAATGTCCGACGTATCTCCACCGCCGGGGAGGACAAGGAACTCGAGGCGCTCCTGCTGCGCCAGGGCGTGTACATCGGCTACCTGCCCCATGTAGACGTGTGCGACGAAAAGACGTCCAAAAGCGGAGCGTTCTACCGCCAGCGCCGGCGCTGGCTGGCCGCCCAGTTTGCCGCGCTGGGACAAGGGCTCCGGGATTTCCCGGGGGCTTTGGCAAGCGGGAATTACGACTACTGCGACAAGCTGATCCAGTGGATGATGCCTCCCCGAGTGTTGCTCTTGGGGGCCGTAGGTATTTGCGCCGTGGTCTTCCTTTTGATAGACTGGACGCGATCCCTGAAATGGTGGATGCTCCTTTTGATGCTCCTGTTTGCTTTGGCGATGGCCGTTCCGGACTATCTGGTGGACAAAAGTTTCAAAAAGGCGATCCGCAAAATACCCCTTCTGGGGCTGATGATGGCGGTCAATATGTTCCGCACGCGCGGGGCCTCCAAAAAATTCATCCATACCGAACATTCCCATTAATCCGCCCGGATCATGAAAATAGCGATAGAAGCACAGCGTATATTCCGCCCCAATAAACACGGGATGGATTTTGTGGCTTTGGAGACCATCCGGCAGCTGCAAAAGATCGACCGGGAGAACGAGTATTTCATCTTCGTGGCCCCCGGCCCCGACCGCTGTCTGGAAGAATCGGACAACCTGCGGATCGTCGAAGTGAAATGCCCGACCTATCCCCTGTGGGAACAGGCCGCCCTGCCGGCGGCCCTGCGGAAAGTCAAGCCCGACTTGTTGCACTGCACCAGCAATACGGCGCCCATCCGGTGTCCGGTTCCCCTGGTCCTCACCCTGCACGACATCATTTTCCTGGAAAAACGCCAGGATACCAATAAATCGGCCTACCAGAATATGGGACGCGTGTACAGGCGTTTCGTGGTGCCGCGTATTTTGCCCAAGTGCGAAAAGATCATCACCGTTTCGCAGTTCGAATGCGACCGCATCCAAAAGGCGCTCGGCCTTCCGGCCGGCCGTATCGTAGCCGTCCACAATGGCTTCAGCAGCCATTTCCGTCCGGTGGAAAATTACCGGGAGACTGTGAGCAAGTATCTGCCCGACGAGCGCTACTTGTTTTTCCTGGGCAATACCGACCCGAAAAAGAATACGCCCGGCACGCTCAAGGCCTATGCTTTGTACGCGAGCCAAACCATGGCCCCCGCTCCGCTGTTGATCGCGGATCTGGGGCAGGACGTAGTGGATGCAATACTCCGGGAACAAGATATCGAATTCATCCGCCCGTTGCTGCGCCTGGCCGGGTATATCCCAAATACCGACCTTCCGGCCATCTATACCGGGGCGCAGGCGTTCCTCTACACCTCTTTCCGGGAGAGTTTCGGCATTCCCCTGCTGGAGGCGATGGCCTGCGGTACCCCGGTGATCACTTCGGATGCGTCCGCCATCCCGGAGATAGCCGGTGGGGGTGCTGTTTTGGTCGACCCTTACGATCCGGCCCGGATAGCGGGGGAAATCCGGGAATTGGAGACCGACCCGCAGTACCGCCGGGATCAGGTCGCTTACGGACTCGAGCGGGTCAAAGCATTCTCCTGGGAACAGACGGCACGAGGGCTGCTGAAAATTTATAAAGAATGGGAAGCTTCTACCGGGGCGGTCAAATAAAGGTTTATGTCGGCGATAGAATAAAAAACAGTTGAAGCGCAAGCATCGCGTATACTAATTTAAAATCGAACTATGTCCGTTTTTCACAAGATAATAGATAAGATGAAACAAAGCCCCGGGCTGAAAAAACGGGTGTTGTGGGCTGTTTCGTCCCCTCGGAATCCCCGGCCCAGGCTGTGGGTGCGGTGGCTGGTGAACCCTTTTATCCACCATAAAGGCAAAGGGGCCGTCGTGCGCCGCCGCCGTTCGCGGATAGACGTATTTCCCTGGCACCGGTTCGATGTGGGGGCAGGTGCTTTGGTCGAAGACTTTACGGTGGTCAATAACGGTGCGGGCGACGTGGTGATCGGTGAGGGGGCACGTATCGGAATAGGATCGGTGGTGATCGGGCCCGTCACTTTTGGGCCGCGGGTAGGATTGGGCCAGCACGTGTTCGTCTCGGGGTTCAACCACGGCTATTCGGACGGGACCTGCGATTCCAACGAACAGCCCCTCGAACGCAAGGAAATAGTGATCGGACAGGAATCGCACATCGGAGCCAATTCGGTGGTGGTGGCCGGGGTGCATATCGGCGAGCGGGTGCAGGTGGGCGCCGGCAGCGTGGTGACCAAGGACATCCCTTCCTATTGCGTGGCGGTAGGCAATCCGGCCCGGGTGATCAAACGCTACGACCACCAGCAAAAAAAATGGATCAGAACGGAATAATACGGGAACAATCATGCACACGTTTCGCGAATACCTCTACTATATACTGAAAAAGCGCTCGGAAAAAGCCCATAGGGCCTATTACCGGGACTACTACAAAAACTATACCGACGCTTTCGCGCGCTGCGACCAAAAGAAAGCCCCCGGCGTGATCCGCCGGGAGATAAAGGCGCTCGAGAAGTATTGGCGCGTAGACCCCGTCCATTATTACCGGTATGGGTTCTACCGCCGGGACTGTGCGCTGACCCTCGAACAGATGAAGGAATATGTCCCCGATTTCTTCGCGTATTACCTCGTATTTCCGATGTCGTTCAAGGACCGCAATATGCTTTGCGAGGACAAGCAGCTGATGTATGCAGTCAACAAAGGGCTGGGTATCCGCCAACCGAAGACCCTGTTCTTTATCCGGGGAGGCCGTGTACTGTCCGAAGAACTGAATCCGTTGGATATATCCGCCTGCCGGGAGATACTTGCCGGCAGTAAGGCCGATAAGATATTCGTAAAACCCACTTTCGGGGTCGGCGGGAAAGGCATACAGGTCTTCAACCGCCGGGAGGACGGTTTTTCCGATCCATTGAACGGAGAGCGGCTCGACACCGAATACCTCTTCGGTTTGGCGGGCGAAGAATATGTCGTTCAGGAAGGAGTGCGCCAACATCCCGGGATGAACGAATTTTATCCGCATGCGGTCAATACGTTCCGGGTGATCACCCGCTGCGAGAATGGCCGGGCCGATATCGTGCTCACCCTTTCGCGGATGGGCTGCGGTGGCCGCCAGGTGGACAACGCGAGCAGCGGCGGGGTATATGTGAAGATAAACGCCCTTACTGGTGAACTGGGGGCCGAGGCGATCGCCGATACCCGGGAGATTTTTACCGAGCATCCCGATACACACCGGGTATTTGCCGGTTCCCGGATTCCGATGTGGGATCAAGTGCGGGAATTTGCTATCTCGGTGGCCGAGAAATACGCCCCGATAAAATATGTGGGCTGGGATGTCGCCCTTTCCGAGGAAGGCCCCCTGCTGATAGAAGGCAATAACGGTCCGAGTATCGAGATCACGCAGGACCTTTACGGCGGGATCAAGCGATACCTCGATATAGACCGCCCGGACGACTATTGGTATTCGGATAAATATTCGCTGAAAAACCTGTAGCACCGAAAATACGGATGGAAACCCCTAAAGTGAGCGTCATAATCCCGGTGTATAACACGCAGGACTATATCCGGCAGACGCTGGAATCGATCGCCGGGCAGACGCTGCGCGGCATAGAGATCATCGTGGTGGACGATGGCTCTACCGATGCCAGCCTGTCGATCGTCCGCGGGATGGCCGCGGCGGACAGCCGTATCCGGGTCTTCTCCCAGGCGAACCAGGGGCAATCCGTCGCCCGCAATACCGGACTGGGGCAGGCAAAGGGGAAATACGTGTACTTTATGGACAGCGATGACCTGCTGGACCCCAGAGCCTTAGAGTGCTGCTGCCGAAAGTGCGAAGAAAATGCGCTCGATCTCGTGCTGTTCGATGCGAATATTTTCGGCGATCCGGGCTGCTTCGATCCGGCCTATTACCACCGTACTGCCGGATTGGAAGATAGAGTTTATACGGGCGAAGAACTGCTCGGCGCCCTGATGGGACGTTATGCCCACCGGGCTTCGGTGTGCCTGAACTTCATCCGCCGGGCGTATTTGTCGCGCGCCGGACTGAAATTCTATCCGGGTATCGTACACGAGGATGAATTGTTCACTTTCCTGTGCTACGTCCGGGCCGAAAGGGCCGGGATCATTCCCGAAGCGTTCTTCAAGCGTCGGTTTCGGGGCAATTCCACGATGACCGCCCGCGTGTCGATGCGCAATATTCGGGGGTATTTCACCGTAGCCGACCAACTGCGGCTTTTTGCCCGCGGGGAAACCTCCGCTCGAAAGGGATTGGTCGATACGTTCCTGTGCCGGATGATCAACCCGGCCGTGGGCAAGGCTTACGAACTTCCGTTTTCCCAGCGGCTCTCCGTCGCCTGGGAAGCTATGAGGAAGTATCCCCGGTATGTCCGTCCGCGGACTTTGGCCGTCCTTTTGGGTAAAAAACCGTTCGATAAGATACGCCGCCGATGAATTCTACCGGAAAACAACTGACCACAGGCGTATTCTATACAGCTGTAGCCAAATACGCGGGTATCCTCGTTTCGCTGGCTGTGATGGGAGTGTTGGCTCGTGTGCCGACCATATCCCAGGCCGATTTCGGGGTGATGGCCATTGCGACGGTCATCATCACATTCTTCGGTATTTTCAGCGACCTGGGTATCGCACCCGCCGTGATCCAGTACCGGGACCTCGAAAAGAAAGACCTGAGCAATATATTTTCCTTCACGGTGTGGAGCGGGGCGATCCTGGCCGGATTGTTTTTTGCCTGTTCGTGGCTGGTGGCCGGCTATTACGAAGAGCCCGCCCTTCTGCACATTTGCCAGTGGCTGTCGGTAAATCTCTTCTTTGCCTCGGCCAATATCGTGCCTAACGCGTTGCTTTACAAAGCAAAGAGGTTCCGTTTTATCGCCTTTCGTACCCTTGCGGTGCAGACGGTCTGCGGTACGGCGGCCATCGTAGCGGCTTTGCATGGAATGGGGATATACGCCCTCGTGATAGCTCCGATCGGGTCGAGCATCCTGCTTTTCGTGGTGAATTTCCGGCAAAATCCCCAGCGACTGCGCCTTACGTGGGGGGTCGAATCGATCCGGAAGATATTTTCGTTTTCGATGTACCAATTCTTTTTCAACCTGATCAACTATTTTTCGCGGAACCTCGATAAGCTATTGATAGGCAAATATATGAACATGACTCTGTTGGGTTATTACGAAAAATCGTACCGGCTGATGATGCTCCCGCTGCAAAATATCACGCATGTCATATCGCCGGTGATGCATCCGGTATTCGCCGACCTCCAAAACGACCTGAAGCGCCTGTCCGATTCGTACCTGAAGGTGGTACGGATACTGGCGTTCATCGGATTTCCCTTGTCGGCCCTGTTGTTCTCCGGTGCCCGGGAGATCGTACTGATCGTTTTCGGGGATCGGTGGGAACCCTCTGTGCCGGTGTTCCAGATACTCGCCCTTTCGGTAGGGATACAAATCGTCCTTTCCACGTCCGGTTCCATTTTCCAGGCGGCTAATTCCACCCGCACGATGTTCATAAGCGGGGTTCTGTCCACCGTACTCAATGTGGCCGGGATCGTACTGGGCATATTCGTATTCCAGTCCCTTGAAGCGGTAGCCTGGTGCATTTGCATTTCGTTCACCGTCAATTTCGTGCAGTGCTATTACCTGCTGTATTACAAAGCTCTCCGGCTTTCCTGGGGGCCGTTCTGGAAGCAGTTTCTTTCCCCGCTCGGGCTGACCGCCCTGTTGTCGGCCGTGCTTTATTTTGCCGGAGCGGGCTTGTCGGGTACTCCTCTGGTCTGGTCGCTGGCCGGGAAGGGTCTGATCTTTTTGATCGTCGGGTTGGGATATATCCAGTGGACGGGCGAATACGATATTGCCGGGAGGATACGCCGGATCATAAATAAAAGGAATTAAGAATATGCGCAAGAACGACCTGCAATCCCGAACCATCGACGTATTACGGTTCCTGCTCATATTCTATGTGGTGCTGATCCACTCCTATTCCTCGACCCGGGGAATGGTCGAGGCCGGCGATTTTTCCGGATACCGATTCATCAGCTTTCTTTTCTCCCTGGAGATCGCACAGGTGGCTGTACCGTCGCTGTTTTTCATTTCGGGTTACCTGTTCTTTTGCCGTCCTCAGCCTTACGGCATGAAGCTGCGGAAAGAAATCCGGAGCCTGCTGGTGCCTTACCTGTTGTGGAACGGTTTGATATTGTCGATGTATTTCTGCCTGCAAAGCATCCCGGCCTTGTCTCATTTCTTTTCAGGGAATAACCTTTTGGTGCGGGATTACGACCTGAAAGATTTTTTCCGGGCTTTCTGGGACGGAGGCGATTGGGACTGGGGGAACGGGACGCCTATCCTGCACCAGTTCTGGTATATCCGCAACCTGATCATCCTGGGGTTCGCCTCGCCCCTTATCCGGCTCTATGTGAAACTGACCGGCTGGTGGGGAGCGGGAGTGCTGCTGCTGGTCTGGCTGTTCACCCCGGGGCAGGCGTTCATGGCAGAGAGTTTTTCCTGTTTTGTTTTCGGGGCTTGTTTCAGCCTGAAAGGAAAAGACTTCCTCGTGTTTTTCCGTAAATACGCTACAGCCGTCTATATCATTTACCCTGTCCTTTTGGTTGTGAACATGGTGTTGCGGGATGTCCGGTACATGCTGCCGCTGGACAGGGCCGGGTTTTTGCTCGGGATGGTGTTTACGGCTAACCTGGTGGCCTACCTTGTCGAGCGGTACGGGAAAAAGAAATCCTATGCGTCCCTGCGCGCGTTGGGGTTTTTCCTGTTCGCTTTCCACGATCCGCTGCTCACCTTTGTCAAAAGGCTGGCATTGAACCTCTCCGCGCCTCCGACAGACCCAAAACTCATCGCCGTGTATTTCCTGGCGCCAGCCGTGGTGATCGTGCTTTCCCTAACCGTGTACCGTTTGCTGGCCCGTTCCGCCCCCCGTGTAGCAGGCCTGTTGACCGGACGTTTACCCTTATAACCTGTAAGATATGAAAGGATTGTTTTTGGTCTTCCACGGTTTTGCCGCCCATAACGGCATCAGCAAGAAAATTTTCTCCCAGCTCGCTGCCCTTCGGGAATGTGGGCTGGAGGTAGAACTGTGCTATGTGGCTTGCTCGGCCGACGGGCACTGGAAACGGATGGCCGGAGGGCAGGTCGTAGAGGATTTCGGGCCTGGTACCCGGGGGAAGATCGGGAAAAGAATACGCTACGGGGCACTGACCCGCTATATCCGGGAGAATGGCGTGGAGTTCGTTTATATGCGCGCCGACCATAACGCCAATCCCTTTTTGAACCGTTGGCTCGGGCAGATGAAACGCATGGGGGTGAAAGTGGTCATGGAGATACCCACGTACCCCTACGACAGTGAGTACAGCCGCGCTCCGCTACGGGCCAGGGCCGTCTTGCAAGCGGACAAAATATTCCGGGGGGCGATGGCCCGCCGGCTTTCCCGGATCGTGACCTTTTCCGACTTTCCCTCCATTTTCGGTGTGCCGACCATCCGGATATCCAACGGGATCGATTTCGGGGCTATTCCGGTAAAAGTCTCCGAAAACCGGCCGGGAGCTGTAATCCGCCTCATGGGAGTGGCCGATATACACTTCTGGCATGGTTTCGACCGTGTCATCGAAGGATTGGCCGAATACTACAGGACATCCCCGGTGCAGGAAGTGGAATTCCATGTGGTGGGCAGCGGGGTGTTTTCGCAGTTGGAAATGCTACAGGCGCTGGCCATAAAATATCACTTGGAAGACCGGGTAATCTTCCACGGGCCGAAGTCCGGGGCGGAACTCGATGCGATTTTTGAGAATGCCGATATGGGTATTGCCAGTCTGGGGCGCCACCGGTGTGGAATAGACCGTATAAAAACGCTGAAAAACCGGGAATATGCCGCCCGCGGTATCCCGTTCGTCTATTCGGAAACGGACAGAGATTTCGATGCGACGCCTTACGTGATGAAAGCTCCGGCCGATGAAAGTCCGCTCGATATCGCGGCGGTAGTCCGGTTTTGCCGGAATAATACCCTTACTCCGGCACAGATACGCAGTTCGGTCGCGGGATTGTCGTGGGTGGCACAGATGCAGAAAGTATTGGACGAGGTTTTAAATAAGAAAAACGATGGGATGGATTGAGGTCGTATTTTGGATGTGTGTATTTCTGGTAGTCTATACGTATGTAGGTTACGGGCTGTTGCTTTATGTGCTGGTGAAGGTCAAGGAATTTTTCCGCCGCCCGGCGGAAAGAAAAGCCCCGGACCAGTGGCCCGAGATCACCTTGCTGATAGCCGCCTACAACGAGGAATCGGTAGTGGAGGAAAAAATGGCCAATTGCCGGGCGCTGCAGTATCCGGAGAAAAAACTGACGATAGCCTGGGTAACGGACGGTTCTACCGACGGTACAGACCGGCTTTTGTCGGCCTATCCCGGGATACAACTTATTTCCGGCGGCCCTCGGGCGGGAAAAGCGGCAGCCTTCAACCGGGCGATGCCCTATATTTCCACCCCTATTACCGCGTATACGGACGCCAATACGATGCTCAATCCCGAGGCTATCCTGGAAATCGCCAAGGCTTTTTCCGATCCCCGGGTAGGCTGTGTAGCGGGCGAGAAACGCGTCGTCAGCCGCCAGGGGCAGGGCGCTACGGCGGGGGAAGGCATTTACTGGAAATACGAATCGGTACTCAAGGCGCTGGACGACCGGCTGTATACGACCGTAGGGGCGGCGGGGGAGCTGTTCGCTATCCGTACCCCGTTGTATATCGCCCTTCCGCCGGATACGCTGCTGGACGATTTCATCCTTTCGATGGAGATCGCGCGCAAAGGGTATAAGATCGCTTACTGCAAGCAGGCATACGCCTGTGAAACGGCCTCCGCCGATATGCGGGAAGAGGCCAAGCGCAAAGTGAGGATCGCCGCCGGGGGCCTTCAGTCGATAGGAAGGCTGCGGGGGTTGCTGAATGTATTCCGCTACAGAACTCTGAGTTTCCAATATATTTCGCGCAAGGTATTGCGCTGGTCGGCAGCTCCCGTCGCGCTGTTCCTGCTGATTCCGCTTAATATCCTCTTGGTGGCGGGCGGAGAGCGTGTTTTTCTGTATGGAACCCTATTGGGATTGCAGGCGGTGTTCTATGCGGCGGCAGGATACGGATACCTGTGTGCGGAGAAAGGAAAGGTGCCCCGGTGGGCTTTCGTACCATATTATTTCCTGTTCATGAACGCGAACGTGATACGGGGAATGTTCTATCTGCGGCGCAACAAGGGAAAAGGAACCTGGGAAAAAGCCCGCAGGGGTTGATTAACAGGGATTTTAATAATAACTGAAACTAAAATAGTATTTTGACACATGAAAAACGAAACAATGAAGATAAAAACGATCCGATAATTGAAATCGACGGTTAAATAATGCTAAATTTGTCTACTGATTAAAAATTGATTAGACTGAAAGAGAGAATGAAGAAACGTATTTTGGTCACCGGAGGCGCGGGCTTCATAGGAGCCCACCTTTGCAAAAGATTGCTCGCCGAGGGAAACCATGTCATTTGCCTGGATAATTTTCTTACCGGAAACCGCTCCAGTGTGGCTTCCCTGGAAAAAGATCCCGACTTCGAGCTAGTCGAGCACGATGTTACTATGCCGTACGATACTCCGGTGGACGAGATATACAATTTGGCCTGTCCGGCCTCCCCGATCCATTACCAGAGCGACCCGATCCGTACTTTGAAAACATCTGTCCTGGGTGCGATCAATATGCTGGAACTGGCCCGTTCATCCGGGGCGAAGATCATGCAGGCATCCACCAGCGAAGTATACGGAGACCCGTTGGAACACCCGCAGAACGAACGGTATTTCGGGAACGTAAATCCTATCGGGCCGCGCTCGTGCTATGACGAGGGAAAACGCTGCGCAGAGACTTTGTTTTTCGATTACCACTCCCAACTCGGGGCCAAGATCAAAGTGATCCGTATATTCAATACGTACGGCCCGCTGATGCAGCCTAACGACGGGCGGGTAGTGTCCAATTTTATCCTGCAGGCCCTCAAAGGGGAGGACATTACGATCTATGGGGACGGAAAACAGACCCGAAGCTTCCAGTACATAGACAACCTGATAGAGGGGATGGTGCGGATGATGGCGCAGGACGATTCTTTCATCGGGCCGGTCAACCTGGGCAACCCCAAAGAATTTACCATCCTTCAGCTGGCAGAAAATGTCATAAGGCTTACCGGTTCTTCGTCCAGAATCGTATTTTTGCCCTGCCCGGCGGATGACCCCAAACAGCGCAGCCCGGACGTAACCCTGTCCCGGAAAAAACTGAACTATGTAACGGATATAGAGTTGGAGGAAGGTCTGGTAAAGACGATTGCGTATTTTAAGAACGAAGTCCTCGCATAGAGCCGGGCAACTGTAGTTATGGATAAAATATTGAACGTAGACATCGAGCCGTCCGACTATAAGATACTGATAGTCGACGACATCCTTTCGAACGTGCTTTTGCTCAAAGCGCTGCTCAAGAACGAAAAATACCGGACGGTAACTGCCGGAAACGGTACCGAAGCCTTGAAAGCGGTCGAGCAGGAGCCTATCGATTTGATTCTGCTCGATGTGATGATGCCGGACATCAGCGGATTCGATGTGGCCAAGCAATTGAAATCGGATCCGAGATACAAGGATATTCCCATCATTTTCCTGACAGCCCTCAACAGCACGGCCGATATCGTGAAGGGATTTCAGTCGGGCGGCAGCGACTTTATTTCCAAGCCGTTCAATAAGGAAGAGCTCATTATCCGCATATCCCATCAGATATCCCTGATCGCCGCCAAAAATATCATCCTGCGCCAGACAGAGGAGCTTATCAGCACTATAAAGGGCCGCGATAAGCTGTATTCGGTCATCGCGCACGACCTTCGGGGGCCTATGGGTTCGATCAAGATGATGCTCAATATGCTTCTGTTGAGTACCGATCCTAAAAGTATCGGGGAGGATTCCTTCGAGATGCTCGGCATGGCCAACCAGACGACGGAGGAGGTCTTTGCCTTGCTCGACAACCTGCTTAAATGGACTAAAAGCCAGCTCGGACGTTTGAACGTGGCCTATCAGAATTTCAATGCAGTAGACGTGGCCCAGAGTGTCATAGAGGTATTCGCGTCGGTAGCGGCACTCAAAAAGATCAATATCCGTACCGATTTCCCGGCGAACCTCGAAGTCCATGCGGATACCGATATGGTGAAGACCGTAATAAGGAACCTATTGAGCAACGCCATCAAATTCAGCAACGAAGGAGGAAATATCGACGTATCCGTCCGGGAAGAGGACGATTTTGCCGTGATCAGTATCCGGGATTACGGGCGCGGCATCAAAGAGGAAGACCAGGGAAAACTGCTCCATTCGGACACCCATTTTTCCACCTTCGGCACTAAAAACGAAGAAGGGTCGGGTCTCGGACTTTTATTATGCCAGGATTTTGCTGTGAAGAACGGGGGAAAACTCTGGTTCGTTTCGGAAGAGAGAATGGGATCTACATTCAGTTTTTCGATCCCGAAAAAACAGCCCTAAATATTGTTCAGGGATATCTCCATGAATACAGGATTATGATCGCTCCAGGGCTCCGAAGGAGAATAGTACCGCACCCCTTCCAAGGCCGGGCTATGCAATATATAATCGATCCTGAGCAAACGCCAGAACCCCCTGTATGTATATCCGTATCCGCTGCCGCAGGTTTTGAACCCGTCCGACAACCCCTGTTTCATCCGGCGGTATACATAGGAAGCCGGGGTGTCGTTGAAGTCCCCGCAAACCACTACCGGGCTCTTTGTCGTATCGATAATGGCGCGAACCATTTCCACCTGGGCCGCGCGGCGGCAGAAATTGCTCTTCAATCTTCCGATCACGGTTTCCATCGCTTTTTCCGTGGCCGGGCTCATTTCCCCGGCGCTTATTTTTTTCAGGGTGGCCATTTCCGCCCGGCTTTGGCTGATGCTTGTGGTCTGGAGGTGGTTGTTGAATATACGGATCGTATGCCCCTTTACGGAAATATCCGCCCAAAGAGAACTGTTGTCCGTATCGGGGAAGGGAATAAAGGACGAATCCGTAATGGGGAAACGGCTGAAAAGGGCTATTGTGCCGGGTTTTCCGTGATTTTCAGGAATATAAGAATATGGCAGGTACCCGAAGGCTTTCCGGATGCTGTCCGCGTCGTATCGGTGGCCGGTGAGGAATTCCTGCAGGCAAACTACGTCCGCTCCCTCCCGCTGCATCACTTGGGCGACGTGTTCTACGGAGAACCGGAGATCGCGTTCGCTGCGGAACCCATAAACGTTGTATGTGCCTATTTTCAGGTCGTACGGTTTCTCGGAGCTGTCTGCCGGTATCCGGAAACAGGAAAAAATAAAACTCCCGTTCAATACCAAAGCGGCAAGCGGAAGAAGGCCCCACCAGCGTTTTTTCAGTGCCCAAAAGACTCCCAAAACGAGATCGGCTATCAGAAGTACGGGAAGGGCCAACCCTATCAGGGCGATGCTCCCCCATCGGCAGGGGTCGGCCTGTCCAGCCCCCCACCCGGCTATACTGAGCATTACGACGGCTACCGTCGCCGCAGCTATCAAAGAATCTACCAGGTAAAAGACGGCTTTGCGCGCCATAGGACTTGTGGATTTAGGTGAAAATTCCGAACAAAAGTAAGAATTTATTGGCTGAAAAAAGGTTTTCGGCAGATAAGATGCCTCCACTTTTTACGACTCTGGATTTCCGGGAAAAAAAGACAGAGGGCCATACCACCACCGGACATTCCCTGTAAATAAAATCATGTTTTTATAATGCGTTATTACGGATATTTAGATACTTTTACTCTTTAATTCCACCATGAGATCGGGACATCTACCTATATGGATACTCTTCCTGTTTTTCCTTTTCGGGATTCCGGGAATATGCGGTACTGCAGCGGACAATGGGGCCCCTGTGCTGTTCCTCAGTTCCCATTCCCCGTCTCGGGATGGAACGATGAACACTGTCCTGTATTTTATCGAGGATCTGGGTCCAAGGATAAGCAACAAGATAACCGTGGAATACATGGATGCGGAGTCCTACGAAGGACTTTTGCACGGGAAGGACTGGATGGCGCAGCTTTTCAAGTCGTATTCCAAAAAACCGGCGGTGGTCATCATCCAGGAACAGGAAGCTTGGGCAGCCTACCGCGACACCTGTCCCGATGACTGGAAGGATATTCCCGTCGTATTGGCTGGAGTGAAAAGAAAGTTCTTCGATTCTTTCAATCCTTTAGCCGATACGATACATAATGTCGGGGATCTGCGGCCCATCGAAGATACTTTTGGGGATTTCCATGTGACGGGGTACTATCTTGAGGACTATTTTGAACAAAATTTTGAGTTGATCCGCCGGCTCCAGCCCGAAGCGCGCCATCTTGTTTTTCTTTACGACGATCCCCACAACCTGACTTTTTTCCGGAAGTATCTCGCCGAAATGGCATCCAAGGCCGGGTTCGAAGATATGGTATACCTCAGCGGGTCGGAATTTTCGACTCAGGACGTTCTCGATACGATAGCCGGGATGGATCGGGCCTATGCACTGCTATCCGCCGGATGGTATACCGACGCAGATCATTACCGGCACGCTTATTCCATGCTCAACAACGAGTTGAACTGGGATTATTCGAAGTTTGTCTATATGATGTCCGATTGGGGTTTAACCAATATAAGCGAACTGGGAGGGTATTACGTCTCCTCCCGCGAAAGGGGGAAGGCCCTGGCCGAACTCACCTACCAGGTATTGACCCGGGGGATCGGGAACGTTCCTGCCTTCGGGCCCATGCCCGTGCAGCCCCGTTACCACATCAACTATGTGACTTTAAAGAACGCAGAGATAGACCTTTCCCGGCTGCCAGCCGGGGCTGTCCTTTATAATCGGGAGCCTTCCATATTCCGGGAATACCTGTGGGAGACGGTGATGGTCACCCTTTTGTTCCTTGCCCTTGTCACCATACTGGTTCTGGTGGCTTTTCACCGGAAGAAGCAGGAGAAAACCTACCTGAAGGCCAATGCTAAAATGAAGCGCTTGGTAGAAATGATGCCCAATATGGCGGTCATTTTCGACCGGGACCTCCGGATACGGGAGATCATCAATCCCCGCGAGGATATGGAGACCGGAAACCTGATCGGCAGGCATGTCGATGAACTGGAAGGGATCCTTCATTCGTCGCCGGAAGAGGGACGCAAAATGGCTCAAAATATCCGCCAGACGGCCTCTACGGGCGGGATATGTTCTTTTCATTATAAGGTCGAAAGCAAACGGGGCGTTACTTATCTGGATGCCCGTTCGGCCCCTTACGAAGACGGGGTCATTTGCTTCGTCCACGATGCGACCGCTCACATAGCAGCCAAAAAAGAAGTTTCGAGGCTGCAAACCTTTTTACAATCCATAGTAGATAACCTTCCGGTGGGATTGCATATTAAAAACGTTTCGGACGAATTTCGTTATATGCTGTGCAACGAAAAATCACACGATTTCTATAATTCTTCCGGTCATCGCCTGCAGGTAGGGAAAAACGATTTCGAGGCCGGGGCCCTATCGGCAGAAGAATATCGGGCGGACGATCTGAAGACGCTGGAAAGCGATGAGCCGCTTACTTTCGATCGGTATGTGTATGATGAGAATGGGAATTTGATTCGCAGCGGGATGGCCACCAAGAGCAAACTAATAAACAACGACGGGGCGTGCTATATCATCACCGTGCTGGTAGACCTCACCCAGGACCGCGAAAAGGAAAGGGAACTGTATAATGCGAAGCAAAAGCTGTCCATTGCGATGGATGCCGGGGCGCTGGCTGCCTGGAATTACAATCCCGAAAAGAATTGGTTTGCATCCCTGCACAGCCAGACTATTTCGGGCGACGGATTCCATCTGGAAGATGCATACGAGCGGGTACACCCGGACGACCTTCCCAAATTCAGGGCGATGATGGAAGGCCTTATCCGCGGGGAAAAAGAAAACACAAAGGAAATCCTGCGCTTTGACCAGCAGGGACAATACGAATGGTTCGAAATATACGCCACGGTCATTAAAGACCCGTTCGGCCGCACCGAACAGATCATAGGTACGGAAAAAAACATCACCCATAGGGTAGAGGGCGAGCAGAAGCTGCATGAATACGCGTTTAAATTCGATATGGTCAGGCGCTCGGGCGGTTTTGTCCAATGGGATTACGATGTGCCTTCCCGGACGTTTTCCTCGCCGGATCCCCAGTCGTTCCTCCACCAGGGGTTACCCTTGGAAAAGTTCATGACGGTGATCCATCCGCAAGACGCCTCCTTACTCCTGCACGGTCTCGAACAGCTTTCCCAGGGGAATGTGGATACCCTTACGCTCGAAGCCCGGGCCAATCTGACAGGCAGCGGTTACCGGTGGGTGGAAATGTACGGCGTGGTGTTTGCCCGTGACGAACAGGGCCGGGTGATTACCGTCAGCGGGTTGCGCCGGGATATTTCGGAGATGAAAAAGATCAATGAAGAGCTCGTCGTACTGCGCGATAAGGCCGAGGAATCCAGCCGGCTGAAAAGCGCATTTTTAGCCAATATGAGCCATGAAATCCGTACTCCGCTCAATGCGATCGTCGGATTTTCCAACCTGATCGCCGAGACCGAGGACAAAGAACAGGTACGGGAATATTACAATATCGTACAGACCAATAACGAACTGCTGCTGCAACTGATCAACGATATTCTCGACCTTTCCAAGATCGAATCCGGGCAGTTGGAGTTCGTCTACACCGACGTGGATATATGTACCGTTTTCCGGCAGTTGGAACAAGTATACCGGCAGCGGATAAAACCGGAGGTCGATCTGGTCTGTGAACTTCCGGATGAATCCTGCGTCATCCATTCGGAAAAAAACAGACTGACACAGGTACTTTCGAATTTCCTGAGTAATGCATCCAAATATACTTCGAAAGGCTCTGTCAGGATGGGATACAAGCATGTGGGCAAGGAATTGTATTTCTACGTGACGGATACCGGGAAAGGTATTTCCCGGGAAAACCAGGCACGTGTGTTCGAACGTTTTGTCAAATGCGACGCTTTCGTCCAGGGTACGGGCCTGGGCCTGTCTATCTGCGATGTGATCGTCAAGCATCTGGGTGGAAAGATCGGGGTGGAATCCGAGGAGGGCAAAGGCTCTACATTCTGGTTCACCATACCGGCCGTCCCATTATCCGAACAGGATACAAATGTTCCTTTTTCAGAAAACCAACCGAACCAACCGGTGAAAGAACCTATGAAAATGCACGGGAAATCGATCCTTGTGGCCGAGGATAACGACAGTAACTATCTTTTGCTGTCCACTATCCTGAAAAAAAAATACCGTCTTACCCGGGCGGTGAACGGGGCCGAGGCGGTCCGCCTGTATCATGAAATAAAGCCGGACCTTATCCTGATGGATATAAAGATGCCGGTGATGAGTGGGCTTGAAGCCACGGCGGAGATCCGTAAAGCGGACAAAGATATCCCTATCATTGCCCTGACGGCTTATGCATTCGGTTCCGACCGGGACGAAGCGATTAACGCCGGGTGCGACCGGGTGATGACCAAGCCTATCAATATCAAGGAAATCAAGGATATGCTATCCCAACTGCTCGGCGACTGATCGCTTGCCGGCCTCTACCTCTGAATTTAACATGAATACCTATATGTCCGATGAACAAAAATGGCCATATTCTGCCTTGGCGAGGCTGACGGTGGGTCTGTTGTTCTTTTTTCTGATGCCATTTTCGCTAAAGGCGGAACCGAAGGCGACCGGCGGGGACTATGTCCTGTTTTTGAATTCGGTAAGTTTCAGCGAAAGCTGGACCAACCGGGTATACCGTTCCATCGAATCTTCCCTCGAAGGAAAGATCGCGGTAAAAGCGGATGAACTGTATGTCCCCATTATTACCGATATGCAGCAGGCGGAAGAGCGGCGGGAGGCATTGTTGCAGAAATATCCGCAGCCGCCGCGTTTGGTCGTATTTTTCGGCGATCCGGGTTGGTTGTTGTGCCGCCCTCTTTTCGACGGGCCCTGGGAGGGCGTTCCGGTCTTGCTTTGCTATTCGATGAAGCGGATACCCCGGACTTTCGAAGACCTGCTGGCCGGAAATTGGAGCCCCGGACATACGGAATTGTCCGATTCGCTGCCCGCGAAATACGATATGACGGTACTCCGGCAGCCTTTTTATATCAAACAGACCCTCTCCCTGATGAAAGACCTTCTGCCGGATATGCGGAAGATTGTTTTTATCTCCGACAGCCGGTATGTGAGCCGACAGGCGCGCCGGGAGGTCAAAGATGTGATACGCACGGATTTCCCCGATCTTCAGCTGGATTCCCTTATATCGCCGGCTCTGAGCACACAAAATCTGCTGGACAGCCTGGATAGCTATAGGAATGAAGACGTAGGGGTTATCTATTATTCGTGGTTTGTGGACAGCGGAGCATCCGGTACGGGAGGTTTTCTGGACGATAAGGTACAGAAGATCGTGGACAGTTTCTCCGAAACCCCGGTCTTTACCCTGTCGGATGCCGACACGCAGTCCGGGGATTTTGCCGGCGGTTATTTCATCTCGGCGGACGAATTCAGCCGTGCGGCTACAGAGGTCATTCAAAGAATACTGGCCGGTACGCCCGCCCGGAATATTCCGGTGGGGGACGGCGGAATTCCCGGTGCCAACCTGAACTACCGCCATTTGGTAGGACACCATATAGATCCGTCCGCCCTGCCGTCCAATGCCCGGTACTTCCAAAAACCGTTGTCTTTTGTGGAGCGGAACAAGCCCCTTCTGGTGAGCCTGGTATGCATTGCCTTTCTGCTGATCACGCTGATCGCCCTGTACCTGCGGTATTATTCCCAGCGGAGGATCCAACGCAAAAGGGAACTCGAGCTGCTCGGCGGGTACAAACGTTTGGTGAACAATATGCCGATCGTGTATGTGCAGGGGCGGCTCATCAGCGACGGGCATGGCGGGTACTCCGACTATGAACTGCTCGATGTCAATCCGGCTTTTGAAAAGGTATTCGGCATCGACCGGCAAACGGCTATCGGGCGCCGGTTTTCGGAGCTGTTCCGGGAATATCCGTTCTATCAGATCATGCAGGAACATATCGGGCGCTACATGTCCCTCGAAATGACGGATGCCTCCGGGAACAGACGTTATTTCGATAAGCTGGTAATGGATTCCCGGGAGAATATTTTCGACGTATTTTATGTCGACAAAACCGAGACCCGGCAGGCCTATGCGCGGATCGAGGAGTTGAACGAGATGTACGAACTGTTGCTCAAGGCTGCCCGGATGACTATCTGGGGCTGGGATCTGCAGTCCCGGAAAGTGGAGTGCGATGTGGAGTATTCCCTGGATATAGGCGATCCGGCCAAGCGGCACCTGGTATTTACCGAGGAGGAATATTTCCGACGGATCCATCCCGACGATTTGGCGGTAGTGCAGGAGGGATTGCGCAGATTGGCGGCCAACGAAACGGCTGCAATCAATGTGTCTTTCCGTATCACTTTCACGACGGACGAATCCCGTTACCATTATATAGAGAGCTATGCCAGTGTGGCCCGGCGCGACGAAAAGGGGAATCCGGTCATGCTCGTGGGGGCTTCGATGGATATTACCCGGCGCAAAGAACTGGAAAACGACCTGGTGGAGGCCAAGACTAAGGCCGAGGAATCCAACCGGCTGAAAAGTGCTTTCCTGGCCAATATGAGCCACGAGATCCGCACCCCGCTCAATGCGATCGTGGGATTCTCCGGCATTCTGGCCCAGACGGACGACGAGCAGGAAAAACAGGAATACGCCTCTATCATCGAGAACAACAATCAATTGCTGCTCCAACTGATCGGGGATATTCTCGATTTGTCCAAGATCGAGGCCGGAGTACTCGAATTTTCATCGACCGGGGTGGAACTTCATCCCCTGCTGAGCGAAGTAGCGCAGGCCGGGCGGCTGAAACTCCAATCGAACCAGGTAGAAATACTCCTGGACGAGCCTTTGTCTCCTGTTTGTATCCAGACCGACCGGAACCGTGTCATGCAGGTGATCACCAATTTTGTCAACAACGCCCTGAAATTCACCGAATCGGGAAGCATCCGCCTGGGATACCGGCTACGGGAAGATGGGATGGTCTATGTGTACGTATCCGATACCGGGTGCGGCATCCCGCCGGACAAACAGCGGTCGGTATTCGCCCGCTTTGTGAAGCTCAATACGTTCAAGCAGGGCTCCGGACTGGGACTTTCCATCTGCGAGAGCATTATCGACCGCCTGGGCGGAAAGATCGGGGTGGATTCGAAGGAAGGCCAGGGTTCTACGTTCTGGTTTACCCTGCCGTATCTTCCCACTGAAATACCGCCGCCCGAACCCCCGGAAAAGGTCATCATTCCTAAGCCTGTGGAAAAAGAAGAACGGATCAGGATACTGGTGGCCGAGGACAATGCGAGTAACTATAAACTGTTCGAATCCGTCCTGAAAAAAGACTACGACCTGATACACGCCTGGAACGGGCAGGAAGCGGTCGAAATGTTCAAGGAGCATGCGCCCCAACTTATCCTGATGGATATCAAAATGCCGGTGCTGGACGGGTATCAGGCAACGGCCGAGATCCGGAAACTGTCGCAGGAGGTGCCTATCATCGCCGTGACGGCCTATGCCTTCGAAGGGGATGAGGTGAATATCATGAACAGCGGGTTCGACGGATATGCCTCCAAGCCTATCCAGGCACAGGGGCTGCGGGACAAGATCCTGTCCCTGCTGAAAAAACGCCTTATTTTCGTCTAAATTTTCAGAGAGAAAAAGTCCATGTAAAAAATCCCGGCCATTCGGCCGGGATTTTTTGTGTCAAAATATTTTGGAGGTTCCCAACAGGCAGCTCACGTATTGCTCTTCGGGGAAACGGGATTGCAGGATAGACTCCACGCGGATGCCGCCCGAATGCTCCAGAATGTCTATCAAAGCTCCGATATGGTCGGGGTGCGGATGGGTGACGATCCACAGGTCTACTTTTCCGCCCAGGGCCGCGATAAATCCCCGCAGGTAAGGGGCCTCCTCCCGGTAGCCGCCGTCCATCACGATCACTTTGCCTTTGTCGGTCTGCATGACGTAGGAATTCCCGATCTTGTCCGATTGCGCGGCCAGTTGCCACAAGGAAAAACCGCCCTTTGCGCTGGCGGTGATCGACAGTAAGCCGCATACGACGGCTAACATCCATTTTTTCAGCATGATTTATTTTTGTTTATGGTTCCCTTTTTTGCGGGCCCTGGGTAGCTTTACCGGAAAGTTCTAATGAGTACAAGGTAGGGGAAGGCGCCCGGAATTGCAAAGATTTGCAGGCTTATTTTGCGGGAATAAGGGTTCGTAGTTATCTTTGTTTCATGAAAGTAAACAAGACGAATGCAGCCCGGTTATTGGATAAGGCCGGGATCGGGTACGAACTCATTCCGTACCGGGTGGACGAAGACGACCTTTCGGCCGCGCATTTGGCTTCGGAACTGAGGGAGGACGTCCGCCAGGTGTTTAAAACGTTGGTTTTGCGGGGCGAGCGCACCGGGATTTTCGTGTGCGTAGTACCCGGTGATTCGGAAGTGGACCTGAAAAAAGCGGCCCGGGCCGCCGAGGACAAAAAGGCCGACCTGATCCCGATGAAAGAACTTTTGCCCGCTACCGGTTATATCCGGGGCGGATGCTCGCCTATCGGCATGAAAAAACCCTTTCCCACCTTTGTTCACGATACTTGTAAAGGATTTTCCCGGATCTATATCAGTGCCGGGATACGCGGGCTCCAGATAAAAATAGCGCCTGCCGATCTGCTGTCGTATACAGGCGCTACGGTATGTGACCTTACGGCGGATTAATACCCGATCGTAAAACGTTCCCGGTGGTGCTGCGGGTTTTCGGCTTCGTCCACCATCGCTTTGACGTAATCTTTTACGGAGATGCTGCTTTTTCCCTCTTTGCCGACGATCAGGTAGTCTGTTCCCAGCCGGTATTCTCCCGTGCGGGGGCCGGACGTAAAACTTCCGGCGGGGGAAAAGAATACCCAGTCGAGTTCTTTTTCGGGCTGCAGGTATCGGTAAAATATCTCCGCCAGGCTTTCGACCCCGCCCCGTATCTCTTCGGGCAGATTTCCGTCCATTACCCGTTTCCCGTCGGGTAATAACAGGCTTCCGGCCCCGCCGACGATTTGCAGCCTCTTTATCCCGGCCTTTTTCACGGCGGAAATGATCTTCGGGTAGTTGGTCATTGTATCGCGGTAGATATTCGGGTTTTTCCAGCCCGGGTTGTAGGCCGAAATGACCGTGTCGACCCCTTTCAGGGCTTCGGTCAAAGCGGCCTCGTCGGTTACGTCCAGTTCTTTTTTCTCGAGGGCAGGGCTTTCGGCGGCGATCTTGGCCGTATTGCGGGCGATAGCCACCACGGGATATCCCCGCCCGACGGCCTCTTCCAGAATGGCTCCGCCCACGAATCCGGTGGCGCCGATGATAGCTAATTTTTGGTTTTTCATAGGGTTATGTTCTTTTGGGGGTTGTATGCCGGGTCAGAAGAAAATACCGGCCCGCTGCCTCTCTAATAATATTTTTTGGAGCAGCTCGGGATAGTCGGTAGTGATAAAGTCCACGCCTAGATCGAGCATCCGGTTCATCAGCTCTTCGGTGTTCACTGTCCACACGTTGACGTTCAGCCCCAAGTCGTGACAATCCCGCACCCAGCCCGGATTTTTCTGGAACTGCGAATAATGGAAATCCACCCCGGTATAGCCCCGCTGTTTTACCTGTTCCGGAGTCATTTTGTTGCTCAGATAAGCGATCTCGGCCTCCGGGGCGATCTTTACGATCTCATCGCAAATGGTCGGCATGAAAGAAATGTAATATACTTTGTCGGCCATTCCCATCTTGTCGACCATCGTCACGATGTCGCGGGTGGCCCGGACCATTTTTTCGTCCGTGGAATGTTCCTTTATTTCCAGCACGAGCAGGGAATTTTCACACTTTTTCAGGGCCTTCAGGTATTCCTTGAGGGTGGGCACTTTTTCGCCGTTCGACAGTTTGATATTTTTAATATCCTTGTATTTCGCATTTTCGATCAGGATCTTGTCCGGCCCTACGTGCGGGTCGTGGTTCACTACCAGTACGCCGTCCTGGGTCTGCAGCACGTCGCATTCCGAGCCGAAACATTTGATCTGGTCTGCTTTCTGGAGGGAGGCGATGCTGTTTTGGGCGGCGCCGTCCGCCCGCCAGTAACCCCGATGGGCTACTACTTTGGCCTGGGAGTAGACCGTTACCGAAATGAGTGCGAAGACCGCCAGGGCAAAAAATCTTGTAGTTTTCATTATCATGAAGTTTTTGTTTGCATATCAGAGAAAAGATCGGCCGGAAGCCTGATTCGATTATTTTTTGAACTCTACTCTACCTTCCGGGGTGAAACAGCAGCCCAGCGGAATGTCTTCCGGGGTCGTGTCGGATATCGGCTGTTCTTCCGGCGGGAAAAAGGACAGGCCTGCTTTTACGGCATCCGGGCGGCATTGCCGCAGGAAACGGTCGTAAAATCCCCTGCCGTACCCTACCCGGTGCCCTGCCCGGTCGTAAGCCAGCAAAGGGATAAGGATCAGGTCGATCTCCTGCGGGGCTATGAGCTGTAAACCGGTCGTATCGGCCGGTTCCGGAATGCCGAAGGCATTCTCGGCTAAAAGACCCGTATCCCCCAGGGCATAGCAGGACATCGTCCCTTTCTCGAAATCGGAAACGGATACCACGGCTGTTTTCCCCCGGGAAAAGATGGCATCCAACAACGGGTAGGTGTCTATCTCGTGCAACCGGCGGATAGGCAGGAACACGTGGATATTTTGTGCGGCGGCAAACTCCGGCGAATCAACGGCCGTCCGGCAGGCGGACAGCGAAAGGGCCTCCGCTTTGGCGGGCGGTATATGGGCCCGCAATTCCCGATAGGCTTTCCGGAGTTCTTTCTTGGAGGCCATGGCCGTTATTTCTTCAGGTATTTATCCAGCCATCCGAAGAATTCCGCCTGCCATACCAGACTGTCCTGCGGCCGGAGGATCCAGTGGCACTCGTCGGGGAAAAGCACCATACGCGCCTCTATCCCCCGCAGCCGTGCGGCCTGGAAAGCCTGCATCGACTGGTTGGTCGGCACGCGAAAGTCTTGCTCGCCCTGCATGATCAAAATCGGGGTATCCCATTTGTCTACGTAGGATGAAGGGGAAAACTCGTTGTACGAAGGGTTGCTCCGGTCCTGCCAATAAGGGCCACCGAGGTCTTTGTTGGCAAAGAATACCTCTTCGGTCGTGCCGTACCAACTCTTCATATCGAACGTGCCGCAGTGGGCGATGAAAGTCTTGAAGCGGCCTTCGTGCTTGCCGGCCAGCATATAGACGGAATAGCCGCCGTACGAGGCGCCTACCGCGCCCAAGCCCTCTTTATCTATGTAAGGCTCCCGCGCTACGTCGTCGATGGCCGTCAGCAGGTCGGTAATGGCCTGCCCGCCCCATTGTCCGGAGATCTCCTCGTTCCATTTCACGCCGAATCCCGGAAGACCCCGGCGGTTGGGGATGACTATGATATAGCCTTTCGCCGCCATCAGCTGGTAATTCCACCGGAAGGAGTACGACGGGGTGAGGGGCGTCTGGGGGCCGCCTCCGCAGAAGAGCAGAGCCGGGTATTTTTTGGTCGCATCGAAATCGGGAGGGAGAACTACCCAGACGAGCATATGCTTCCCGTCGGTGGTGTTCACCCAGCGCTCTTTGATTTCGGAGGGTTTGATGTCCTTGAATATCGCTCCGTTCACGTCGGTCAGATACCGGAACGTCCCCTTTTTCAGGTCGTAGGACACGATCTCGTTGGGGC
The DNA here is from genome assembly GCA_959608625.1 of uncultured Flavobacteriales bacterium. GTDB lineage: Bacteria > Bacteroidota > Bacteroidia > Flavobacteriales > UBA1820 > Merdimorpha. Next base: position 44,337 of record CAUHQV010000006.1, on the reverse strand, counting down.
GGTTGAAGTCGTAACGTTCGGCGATGATGTTCTTACCGGTAAGCAAAAATGCGCCCACGCAGGCTTTGCCTTTGGTCAGTTGGGCGATACAGGTGTTGGGCGATATTTCGCTCAGGCTCTTGGGCATCCGGAATTCGAACAGTTGTTCCACAGCATTGAACGCCGTGCGGAACACGATGGCCGCGCCTGTCTTCTCCCAGGCGAATTCTTCAATGGTCTCGTCCCAACGTTCGGTCAGGTTATAGGTCTTTCCGGTGGCCCATTCGTAGAGCTTGATGTCGTTCTTGTCCGCTTCGTACCCATCCTCGTCCATCGAGAGCCAGGCGATAAAACGTCCGTCCGGGCTCCATGCCGGGCAGGTGTCGTATCCGTTGTTGCTTTCGGTCAGGTTTTCGGTCTTTTTCGAAACCACGTCATAGATATATATGTCCGCATCGGTCGAAATAGCGGCCTGGGTCCCCTGCTTTTTCTTGCAGGTGTAGGCTATTTTCATCCCGTCCGGGCTCCAGGCAAGTTGCTCGGCCCCGCCGAAAGGCGTCAGGGGAGCATCGTAAGGTTCTCCTTCCATGATATCCGTTCCCGATCCGGATACTGCCGTGCCGTTGAACGGTGCATAGAACACGTGCGAAACCCTGTCATCCTCCCAGTTGTTCCAATGGCGGTACATCAGGTCGTCGATGATGCGCACGTTGGCTTTGGGCAGCTCCGGATAGAGTTCGGCCGGGGTCTGGCGGAATTTCACGTCCCGGGTGAAAAGCACCGCATCCCCTTTGGGCGAGAATTTGACGTTGGCGATACCGCCTTCGATGTTACTGGCCTGTTGTTTATCCATTCCGGTCGGCGCCATGGTCCAGAGTTGGCCTTCCTGCATATAAGCGATGCGGCCGCCGGGAGTGATGCCGATGGCCTGGGCGCTCGTTTGCCCGTCGGTGAGCTGGCGGGAAGCGCCCGAAAGATTGCAGGCGAAAATATGGGTTGTACCCTTGTCTGCCTGGGTATCGTAGGTGGTTACGTTGTACAGGACGGTGGAACCGTCCGCACTCGCCCCGGCGAGGCTCACCCGTCCGAGCTGCCAGAGTGTTTCCGGGGTCATTACCCCGGTCTGTGCCTGAGAAACTGTTGTCATCGTGAAAAATAGAAGGAAAATGAAAACTCGCCTGATAATCATGTCGTGCGGTTGTTTTGGTTGATTTCTGATGTATCCAAAAGTATGAAATAATACCCGGAAGTCAAAAAAGAGAATGAAAAACAAGGATATTTCGTTAAATTGCGATACATTTGACCCACCGGCATCGTTCCGGAGCCGGTTTACGGGCGGTAAATTCGTATCTTTGCCTCCGTCCGGTTCGTGATCACCGAGAAAAATATGCGCAAGTCCATTATCCTGTTTACCGAAAGCGTGAAATTTGCCTGGGACGCCCTGGTGAAGAACAAACTCCGCACCCTTTTGTCGCTGTTGGGGATCAGCATCGGTATCTTCTGCATCATTACCGTGTTGGCCGCCGTCGATTCGCTCAAAAAGAACGTGGACGACGACTTGGCTTCGATGGGTGCCGAAGTGGTGTATATCGACAAATGGCCTTGGGGCATGGTGATGGATGCCCAGTGGTGGGATATCCGCAAGCGTCCCTATCCTACGCCCGCCGAAGCGGCCTCCCTGCGCCGGCAGATGCCCGAGATCGCCGACCGGATCGCTTTTTACCTCCAGGGATACGGGCAGATAAAGATCAACAACGAAAACATCAACGATTTCCAGCTGCTGGCCGTCTCGCAGGAATACGAGAACATCGAACAGATGAAGGTCACGCAGGGCCGTTTTTTCTCCCCGATAGAAAGCGCGGCGGGCACTCCCGTGGCGGTGGTAGGTTACGATATCTATACCAATAGTTTCGGCTCGGACGAAGAAGCCGTCGGCAAGGTCGTCATGTACCGGGGACAAAAGCTCCGTATCATCGGCACATTGGAAAAAGAAGGGGAACAGACTTTCGGCATGTCTAAGGACAATCGGGTATTCGTCCCGATCAATTTCTACCGGAAATACAACATGATCACCGACCGCTCGGGCGGGAATGTGATCGTCAACCCTTCGGATGCCCAGAAGGCCAATATGGATGAGTTCCTGAGCGAATTGCGAGGGCATGTGCGTTCCATCCGCCGTCTGGCGCCGGACGCCAAAGACAATTTCGAACTCAACGTGCCATCCGTCATTGCCAATACGTTTGCCCCGCTTTATTCCATGCTGAACCTGGCCGGTTTTATCATCGGCGGTTTTTCCATGCTGGTGGGCGGTTTCGGGATCGCGAATATCATGTTCGTCAGTGTGCGCGAGCGTACCAACCAGATCGGTATCCAGAAAGCGCTCGGGGCCAAGAATAGTTTTATCCTCCTTCAGTTCGTTTTCGAGGCGATATTCCTTTCGCTGATCGGCGGACTTTTCGGTATTCTGATGGTTTGGGGGGCGATGGCCGCGGCGGAAAGCCTGTCGGGCATGACCTTCTACCTGTCGCTGACCAATATCAACATAGGGATTATCATTTCTGCGGTGATCGGCCTTCTGGCCGGTATCATGCCTGCCTATATGGGCGCCCGGATGGATCCGGTGGATGCGATCCGTTCCGGCCAATAATGCACAGTACAATTTTTCTTTTCGATGGGAAGTAAGCACAAATTAAAGCGTTTCCAGGAGAACGCCACTTTTTCCCGCCTTTTCCAGCCTTCCCGGGAGGAAGTGTGGGAGGGACGTTTTGCCTTGCGGGGCCAGTGGAACAAAGAATTTTTCCAGAATGACCATCCGATCGTGCTCGAACTGGGTTGCGGCAAGGGGGAGTATACGATAGGCCTGGCCGAACGACACCCGGAAAAGAACTTTATCGGGATCGATATCAAAGGTGCCCGCCTGTGGCGGGGGGCGAAGACGGCCACGGAGGGCGGAATGCCCAACGCCGCTTTCCTGCGCACCCAAATAGAACTGATCGACCGTTGCTTTGCACCCGGGGAAGTGGATGAGATATGGATCACGTTCCCGGATCCGCAGACCAAGTACCGCCGGACCAAGCACCGCCTGACAGGCGAGGATTTCCTCGAAAAATATGCGCGTATCCTTAAAGCGGACGGCGTTTTGCATTTAAAGACCGATTCCGCTTTCCTGCACGGGTATACGTTAGGCTTACTCCATGGGAAAGGGCACGAAGTGCTTTATGCCCAGCACGATCTTTACCGGGACGACTGCGCACCGGAAGAGCTGAAGACCATCCAGACTTTCTACGAGAAAAAATACTTGGAGACCGGTACCCCGATCACGTATATCCGGTTCCGCCTGCACCGGTAACCTTTACAAAAGCCCCCGTTCGGCCATACTGGTAAATTCCCCGCCGGCAACGACCAGATGATCCGTCAGCCGGAATCCCAACAGGGCACAGGAATTCCGGATCGTTTGGGTGATGCGGATATCTTCCTGCGATATCGAAAGCGATCCCGACGGATGGTTGTGACACAGGACGATAGAATCCGTGCCCAGCCCGTAAGCCCTGCGGAATACCATTCGCTGATCGACTGTGGCGCCGCTCAATCCTCCTTGGCTTACCTTTTGCTTGAAAAGCAATTTTCCCGACGCGGCCAGGTGCAATACCCAAAATTCTTCATGGTTCAGATGGGTCATTTCGGCCCGCATAGCCTCAAAAATATCTTCCGGGCATTTGATCAGCGGGGCTGCCGCCGATTCCCGCGCGGCCCTGCGGGCGATCTCGAAACAGGCGGCAATTTCTACGGCGGTGGCCTGTCCGACCCCTTTGACGGTACAGAGTTCGGAAGGCACCATTCCGGCCAGCCGGGAGAGGCTTCCGGATGCGTATTCCAATAGTCCGGCCGCTATTTGGCGCGCCGAAAGGCCACTGGTGCCGGAGCCTATCACGATGGTGAGGAGTTCTTCGTCCGACAGGCTTTCAGGGCCGCCGAAGACCAATTTTTCACGGGGTTTCATTTGCAGGTGTTCAATATCCGTAAAGGTAAGTATAAGCCGGAAAAAGACTGCTATTTTTTAGCTGAAAAAACAGGTTATATCGATTCTTCGCATAAATAATCTTTACGATGAATTAAAAATATCTTACCTTTGCACAGTAAACGCCTCCGTAGTTCAACGGATAGAATGATGGTTTCCGGTACCATTGATGAAGGTTCGATTCCTTCCGGGGGTACAAATGCCGGGGTATCCGGCGCAGCATAGTCCCTAGGGGGCCCTTCCCGGGACTTTTTTGCCGGTTTTCCCTGTCCGGGACAGGTTCCGGCGATGCTGGTCTACGACCAAAGAGGCGATGCCTCCAATCTCTGCAAACCATGAGTGAGAAAAATTACAAAGTAGCAGTCGTAGGCGGGGGCAGTTGGGCCACGGCCATAGTCAAGATGCTTTGTGAGAATATGGACTGTATCGGCTGGTATATCCGGTCCGAGGAGACTGTAGAATACATTCGCAGAGAACGCCACAATCCCACCTACCTTTCCGCCGTCGAACTCGACACTTCCAAATTATACCTGAGCAGCAATATCAACGAGATCGTAGAGAATGCGTATACGATCATCTTTGCCATTCCGTCCGCCTTTTTTTCCAAGGAGATCCGGGGGATGAAGGTGTCGATGAAGGGGAAAGTATTGTTTTCGGCTATAAAAGGGCTGCTCCCCGAGAAGAACATCGTGATGGGGCAATACCTTTCCAAACGGTTTAAAGTGGCGCCCGGCCGGATCGGGGCGATCACAGGCCCCTGCCATGCCGAGGAGGTCGCGATGGAGCATCTATCATACCTTACCGTCGCCTGCCAGAACCAGCCCATCGCCGAGAATATGGCTTCGTACCTCAACGGGCCTTATATCCGGTGCAAACTATCCCGGGACGTAGTGGGGGTCGAATACGCCGCCGTACTGAAAAATATCTATGCGGTGGCGGCCGGTATTGCCCACGGATTGAATTACGGAGACAATTTTCAGGCGGTGCTGATGTCCAATTCCATCCGCGAGATGGACCGATTTATGGATGCGATCTATCCGATGGAAGGGCGCAATATCATGGACTCGGCCTATCTGGGCGACCTTCTGGTAACGGGCTACAGTTATTTCAGCCGCAACCGGATGTTCGGCACGATGATCGGAAAGGGTTATACGGTCAAATCGGCCATGCTGGAAATGAATATGGTGGCCGAGGGCTATTACGCTACGTACGGGGTGTCCCAACTGATAAAACAATACGACATCCACATGCCGATCGTGGAGGCGGTCTACAGTATCCTCTATGAGGGGAAAGACCGCCGCGATAAATTCAAAAAACTGACCGAGTTCCTAGACTGATCGAAATGAAGGAAGAAATGGATATGAACAAGGTCATTCTGGTAGACGGGAACGACCGCGAGATCGGCACGGCCGAAAAAATGGAAGCCCACCTGGACGGAGGTCATTTGCACCGCGCATTTTCCGTAATCGTTTTTTCCCCCGAAGGGGAGATCATGCTCCAGAAACGCGCCGCCACCAAATACCATTCGCAGAGCCAATGGACCAATACCTGCTGCTCGCACCCGGCCCCCGGGGAAAGCACGGAAGCCGCAGCACACCGGCGCCTGAAAGAGGAAATGGGATTCGATGTGCCGCTGCGGGAGATATTTTCTTTCGTCTATAAAGCCTCGCTCGACACCGGGCTTACCGAGCACGAATACGATCATGTGTTCGTCGGGGAATTTTCAGGCACCCCTGTCTGCGACCCCTGCGAAGTGGAAGAGTGGGCTTGGATATCCCCGGAAAAGCTGCGCGCCGATATAGAGCGCCATCCGGAAAAATACTCCGAGTGGTTCAAGATCATCATCGGGCAGTATTTCGATCATATCTCTTCTTCGGAAGGCATATAAATATCCTTTTGCCGGGATCAGTTCCCGTCAATCCTACTTTTTTACGATGCAAACGATTACCGACATACGTCTGTCCGCCCAGCAATTGGCTTCTCCGGATTTTGACCGACCGGAAGACCTGGTGGACTGGATGGGTGCCCTTCAGGCGCAGGATTATGCCATGTCCAAATGGGCGGTCGGCATTCGCCTGAAGTCCGCTTCCGTCCGGGCGGTGGAAGATGCGCTGGCCCGCGGAGAGATCGTACGGACTCATGTTCTGCGCCCTACCTGGCATGTGGTATCCGCCCGGGACGTGCGCTGGATGCTGGAACTCACCTCCCCGCGGATCGTACAGGCCGTCAATTCATATTCCAAAGGACGCGGACTGGACGAAAAGCATTTTTCCGCATCGAGGGACGCCCTCGAAAGAATATTGGAAGGGCACAGACACTTCACCCGGGAGGAGATCGCGGCAGAGTTCGCAAAAAGGGGAATTCCCTCGGAAAAGACCCGGATGACTTGCCTGATGATGCGCGCCGAAGTGGAGGGCGTCGTTTGCTGCGGGTTGGATAAAGGGGCGGGGCGAACCTATGCGCTGCTCGAAGAGCGGATACCGCCGGCCCCTGGCTTGTGTAAGGATGAAGCCTTAGCAACGTTGGCTACCAAATATTTCCGGAGCCATTCACCGGCCACTCTGCAGGACTTCGTGTGGTGGTCGGGTCTGTCCGTGTCCCAGGCCCGGCAGGCGGTGGCATCGATCGCGGCGGATTTGGCCGAAGAAAAAACCGAATACGGAAAAATGTTCGTACACCGTTCCTGTTTCGTAAAACCGGGATGCGACGGGATCACTCACCTGCTTCCGGCTTATGACGAATATCTGATCAGTTACAAAGACCGTACGGCGGTGTTGCCCCGGGAATATTATCCGAAAGCGTTCACCAATTTCGGAGTATTTTTTCCGGTAATCCTGCATAAAGGACATATCGTGGGCAACTGGAACCGCCTGACCAAAGGACGAACGCTCCTGGAAACGTCCTTTTTCCGGCCTTCCTCGGGGGTAACCAAAAAGCGGATCGCCGAGGCGGAATCCCGTTACCGGGATTTTATCGCCGCAAAATAAACGACGAGGGCGCCTCTCCAGGCGCCCTCGCTATTTTAATAGACAAAAGGAGTGTCTTCTAAAAATCCACCTCTTTCTCGATGCGTTTCAGTTTTTCATCCAGCGTTTTAGACACTTTATCGTATTCCTGCTCCCCGGCGAAGGGGGCGTTCACGCTGAAATAGAACTTGATCTTCGGCTCTGTGCCGGAAGGACGGGCAGCCACTTTCGTGCCGTCGGCCGTGTAGTAGATCAGCACGTCCGATTGGGGGATATGGATGGGCTTTTCCTGGCCCGTTACCAGGTCTTTCGATACGGAGGTCTTGTAATCGTCGATGCGCACCACCGGCGAGCCGTCGAGGGTCTTCAGCGGATTGCCCCGCAGGGTGTCCATCATGGCCTTGATCTGCTGGGCGCCGGACACGCCTTCGCGCACGATGTTCACCAGGCTCTCGCGGTACATACCTGTCTTTTCGTAGATTTTCAGCAGTTCCTTGAAGAAGGAAGACCCTTTGGCTTTCGCTACGGCTGCTATTTCAGAGGCCAGAATAGTGGTGGTAATGGAGTCCTTGTCGCGCACGAAATCGCCGACCATGAAACCGAAGCTCTCCTCGCCGCCGCCGACGAACTCCTGTTTGCCCTCGGCCCGGCGGATCATATCGGCGATCCATTTGAAGCCCGTAAGACCGGCTTTGCATTCCACACCGTAGAGGTCGGCGATCTTGTAGAAGATGTCCGAGGTGACGATGGTCGAGCCGATGAATTGTTTCCCGTTCAGTTTGCCCTGCTTGCGCCAACGTTCCAGCAGATAGGCCACCAGGACGGTGTTGGTCTGGTTGCCGTTAAGCAGTTCGAGCTCGCCCTTGAGGTTGCGAACGGCGATGCCGATGCGGTCGGCGTCGGGGTCTGTTCCGACCACCATATCGGCGTTTTCCCGGATGGCCAGGTCGGTGGCCATTTTCAGCGCTTCAGGGTTTTCGGGGTTCGGGGATTTGACGGTCGGGAAGTCGCCCGAAGGGACCATTTGTTCCGTGACAGTGATCACGTTCTTGAATCCGGCCAACTCCAGGGCAGGGATCATAGCTTTGAACGAAGTACCGTGGATAGGGGTGTATACCAGTTTGAAGTCATCCCGACCGGTCGTATCGTAACTGCCGTGCTTGACGGCCGCTTCCACGAAAGCGCGGTCTACTTTTTCGCCGATCGTTTCGATCAGTTTCTCGTTCGGGGTGAATTTGATATCCTCTACGCGCACTTTGGCCACCCGGTCGATGATGCCCTTGTCATGCGGGGGTACGACCTGCGAACCGTCGTCCCAGTAGGCCTTGTAGCCGTTGTATTTGGGCGGATTGTGTGAGGCGGTGATGATGATGCCGCTTTTGGCGTGCAAAAAGCGGATGGCGAAGGATATTTCCGGCGTCGGGCGGAACCCGTCGAACAGGAATGCCTTGATGCCGTTGGCCGAAAGCACTTCGGCGCACATCCGGGAGAATACATCCGAATTGTGGCGCACGTCGCACCCGATGACTACCGAGATCTCCTCTGCGGGGAACTGTTGCTTCAGGTAATCGGCCAGCCCCTGCGTAGCGGCGCCGATCGTGTATTTGTTCATCCGGTTGGTGCCTACCCCCATGATACCGCGCATGCCGCCGGTGCCGAATTCGAGGTCTTTGTAGAAAGCGTCCACCAGTTCTTCGGAGTTCTCGTCTATCATCCGCTGCACTTCCCGGCGGGTCTGTTCGTCGTATTTGTCCGAGAGCCACTGCTTGGCCCTTTCGAGGGACAGTTCTTTCAGGTCCATATTCTTTGGGTTTTTATGACAGGGCTCCAGACCCTGTTTTGTTTATTGTTTTTTGTCGTTTTTCTTTCCGGCTCCGGTGGTACGGTCCAGATAAAAGTCCGGCATATGGCTCCGGCTTTTTACGATCATTTCCCCCACGAATCCCGCCATGAAGAATTGCACACCCAGGATCATCATGGTCAGGGTAATGTAGAACCAGGGGCTGTCGGTCACCAGGATGGCTTTTTGCCCGTGGTACAAGGCCCACAGTTTGGCTCCCCCGATATATCCCGCGCTTAAAAAGCCGATGACGAACATAAAAAATCCTACCGTCCCGAAAAAATGCATGGGGCGCCGGCCGAAACGTTTGAGTACTACCATCGACACCATATCGAGGAACCCGTTGATAAAACGGGAAATGCCGAATTTGGTGTGCCCGTATTTGCGGGCCTGGTGATGCACTACTTTTTCGCCGATGCGGGAAAATCCCGCCGCTTGCGCCAACATGGGGATGTTGCGGTGCATTTCCCCGTAAATATCGATGGATTTGACCACCTCCTTACGGTAGGCTTTCAGCCCGCAGTTGAAATCGTGCAGACTGAGCCCCGACGCTCTGCGGGCCGCCCAGTTGTACAATTTGGTGGGCAAGGTCTTGGAAAGCGGGTCGTAACGTCTTTTTTTCCAGCCCGACACCAGGTCGTATCCCTCTTCGGTGATCATGCGGTACATCGGCGGAAGTTCGTCCGGCGAATCCTGTAGGTCGGCATCCATCGTGAATACCACGTCTCCTTCCGCCGCCTGGAACCCGGCCCGCAGGGCGATGGATTTGCCCTGGTTGCCACGGAGTTTGATCCCCCGTACGGCCGGGTCATTGGCAGATAATTCCTCGATGACCTTCCAGGAACCGTCGGTCGAGCCGTCGTCTACGTAGATGGCTTCGTAGGAAAATCCGTTGTCGGCCATCACGCGGTGTATCCACTCGTTCAGTTCGCGCAGCGATTCTTCTTCATTGTAAAGCGGTATGACAATGGATATCTCCATAAGTCTCTTTCTTTTTTTCCTTTCTGCCGGGCGTATTACATCGTCCCGTTGTTCTCGGCCGGCGGCTGCGGCTCCCGTTTGAGCGACGAGGAGTAAATAGCCCCGAATATCGCCCCTACGATCAGGTGCCCGATCATATAGAAAATAGCCGTCACATACGGTACGATGCCGATTACACTGCGGATCATGGAATCCGAGATGTCCATTCCGGCGTTGTCGTATGTTTCGCGCAGTATTTCGAACATTCCCTGCGAATCTTTGGAAGCGGCTATATGTACCTGAAAGCCCGAGTACAAAGCGGCGATAATGCCGATGTATACGAACAATAGAAATGTAAGCTTAAAGCCTTCGCCGGAAGTAAGGAACCCGCCGTTGAACTGGTCGCGGTACCTGCGCACGAAATACATCGTCAGCATCACCAGAGCGATGATCCGCACGATCCAGATGACCGACCCCAGTCCCGGCACGTATGCCAAAAGGGAGATCAGGGCCAGGATAAAACCGGTGGTAATGCCGTAGTAAAACGCGTATTTGCCTAAGGACATTCTGTTTTCCATGTTTATATTAAGCGATTGCGTTGGGGTCTTTTTTGGAGAAAATAGCCCCCAATATCGAGCCGAGTATCGACCAGATGACCAAAGATCCTACGATGCCAATGACAAAGTTCAGGATAGAGAAGTGCATGGTCTTTTCCGCATTGGCGCGCATGGATGCTTCCAGCTCGTCGTTCATTACCATTCCCATCTTCTGGACGGCCTCTTTGGAATATTCCATCACTTCGTTGATATAGTCCGGATTGATAAAGTTGAAATACACCAGATTAAAGAAGTAACTGATCACCGAGCAGACCACTCCTGCCACCAGAACGATGAGGATCGCCTGTGCGAAGGCCATGAATCCGCCGTTGGCTTTGCGGAATTGCAGAAGCCCGTATATCATCACGGCGATAAGCAGGATATAGCTTACGCTTTGGAATGCCCAGCCGATCATCCTCATGTTCAAGATGAATGCTACAAGTACTGTAACGATGGATACAGCTGCAGCGATAGCGCCCGTTTTAAGGCCTTGGGAGAAAATAGAGTTCTTTTCCATGTGTTTAGAAAGTTTTTGTTGCGTGCGGTTAATTGTATGATCCCCTGCCGGTCTGCGAAAGCCGGACATCCCGCGGGACGCCGTTATTTCACGGCAATGGGGCGGTATTTGTTTCTACAAATATAAGTAATGTTGCGATAAATGTTATTATGTGCCTGTTATTTTTGTTCTTTAGGCGGTATTTGCCTATTTTCGTAGGTATGGAAAGCAGTAGCGGGATACAGCAGGATAAACCGGACAGGCAGCACGAGGCTCCCGATATAAAAAGGGAACTCAAACGTATTTTCAATGTGAAAGTGCGCAATAACCGTTCGGTGTTCGTTTTTCTGGTCATATTCGTTATCATTCTAGCCATTTGGTTTCTCAAGCAGGTGGAGAGCGGGTATGTCATGTCCGCCACGATATCGCCGGTATATGTGAATGCCCCGGCGGGCTATACATCCGAGGATCTTTCCCGGCAAAAGATCAAAATAGCCGTACAGATGAACGGTTTCAATATGCTCAGTTATGCCGTGGGAACCCGGGATCTGGAGGTCGATCTGAACAAGGTCGTACGCGAATCCCATGGGCGCCACTATTGGATACCGGCCCGGCATCCCGAACTGATAGCCCAGGCGATACTCCCTTCCGACCAGATCAAAGATATCGTGGCCGATACGATATTCCTCAATATGGGCGATGAGGTTTCCAAGACCGTCCCGGTAGAAGTGTCGAAGATCAATACCACGTTCCGTCCCGGTTACGGGGCTTTCGATCCGGTTATGGTCAATCCGGTGCGGGTAAAAATATTCGGTACACCCGAGGAGGTGGGCCAGATAGACCGCATTACCCTGCCGGAATTGTCTTACCGTAATCTTTCGGCCCCGCTCACCGATTCGGTTAAACTGACTCTCCCGCCTACCCTTCAAAAAGTGAGGATCGAACCGCCCCGGGTGGCCGTTTCCCTGACGGTGAAGCCTTATACCGAAGGGGAAATGCAAGTCAGTGTCCGGGCGGTGAATGTGCCGGCGGGTTACTCTGTCAAGTTTTTCCCGGCTAAAGTATCCCTGCGATACCGGGTGGCCGTGGAAGATTATGCCCGGGTAGGCGAAAAGGATTTCCGGGTCACGGTCGATATGGGCCATACGGATCCCGATACCCGTTTCGTATATCCGAAAGTCACGGCCTCGCCTCCTTTTGTGGGTAAAATAGCCCTGGTGCCCGAAAGGATACAGTATATATACCGGAAACGCTAATTTGCGCCGAATGAAAGGAACTATCTATACCGTGGGGCTTACCGGGGGCATAGGCTCCGGCAAGAGCACATTGGCCTCCATGTTCGAAAAGCGGGGGGCTGCGGTCTATTACGCCGACCAGCGCGCGAAAGAGTTGATGAACACCGACCATATCCTGGTGGAGAATATCAAGAACCTGCTGGGCGAACAGGCGTATGTCCACGGGCAGTTGGATCGCCGGTATGTAGCCGAGAGGGTATTTTTAGATGCCGCGTTGCTGGGTAAACTCAATGCGATCGTCCATCCGGCTACTTATATGGATTTCGAACATTGGCGCCTATGCGTACAGGCGCCGTATGTGATCCTGGAATCGGCCATCCTTTTCGAATCCGGGGGGGACAAACGCTGCGACGCTACCGTAGCGGTGTGTATCCCCGAAAATATCCGGATAGAGCGTGTAGCCCAAAGGGACGGGTTATCCGAAGAAGCCGTCCGGGCCCGGATGGGCCGCCAGATGACCGATGAACAAAGGGCGGCCCGGGCCGACATCGTGATCTCGCCCATTGACTTCGAAGAAAAAGAACGGGAGGTCGTCTGGCTGGACGCCCTTTTTTATATGGCAGCTATTTTATGAACAGCTAATAGGGTAAACACAAAAGACCCGGACTTGTAAGTCCGGGTCTTTTGTGTTGTAAGGCGCGTTTTTTCCGTAGAAAAGGAATTATTTGATACCTTATTTCTTGCGGAATTTGTCCACACGTCCTGCCGTATCCACCAGTTTCACCTTTCCGGTGTAGAAAGGGTGTGAGTAGGAGGAGATTTCAAGCTTGATCAGCGGATAGGTCACCCCGTCTATTTCCACCGTATCTTTGGTGTCGGCCGTGGAATGCGTGATGAACGTTTCTCCGTTGGACATATCGCGGAATGCGCAAAGTCTGTAATTTTCAGGATGAATACCTTTTTTCATTTTATTCAGTATCTTCTTTTTATTCTTCTGTTTTACGCTCTTTGGAAGATTGGTCGGATCGTTCTTCAGAGTCTGGAACCTTTTGGGGGTGGAAATCCCAAGAGGCCGCAAAGTTATAAATAGTTCCGCTGAAAACAAATAAAAAACGGAATTTCTTGCAAAAACGGGATTAAATAAATAAACTTTGCCTGTTCGGATGCTTTGAAACGTATTTTTTATGGAAAAAGAACCACACCGCCGCCACATATACCTCGATAATGCGGCTACCACCCGCCCCCTGCCCGAAGTGATACTCACAATGGGCCAGGTGCTATACGACACGTTTGCCAACCCCTCGTCCGCGCACCATGACGGACACCAGGCTAAGGCGGCAGCCGAACAAGGCCGCCGGGAGATCGCGCAGGCGCTCGGGGCGCACCATTCGCAGATCATTTTTACTTCGGGAGGCACCGAGAGCGATAATACAGTCTTACAAGGCGCACGTGCGGCCGGGATACGGCGCATCCTCTCGTGCCGGGCCGAACATCATGCGGTGACTTCCACCTTACAGGCGATCGAACAGGGTAATGCCCGTTTTACGCCCGACAACCGGGTTGAGATAATGTATGTGGGCCTCGACCGGGAAGGGCGCCTGTCGATGCCGGAACTCGAAAGCCTGCTGGCCGCCTCGGATAAGCCTACACTGGTCTCCCTGATGCATGCCAACAACGAAACAGGCAACCTGTGCGATATTCATGCCGTTGGAGAGCTTTGTCATCGCTACGGGGCCCTTTACCATACGGACGCCGTGCAAACAGTGGGCCGTGTGCCAATCGATTTGGCGGCCCTCCCGGTGGATTTCCTGTCGGCGTCGGCCCATAAATTCCACGGACCCAAAGGGGTGGGATTTTTGTATATAAAACAGGCCGGAAGTCTTCCGGCGTTCCTGCATGGCGGACAACAGGAGCGCGGGATGCGCTCCGGTACGGAGAACGTAGCGGGGATCGCCGGCATGGCATGCGCTTTGCGTATCTGTGCGGAGCGGGCGGAAGAAGATGCAGTCTATGTCCGCGGGCTGAAAGAACGGCTCGTCCTGGGGCTGGAAAAGGCTGTGCCGGGTATTCGTTTCAACGGACTGTGCCGGGAAAAAGAGGGATGCCTGCCGGGGATAGTGAACGTGACCCTGCCTGTGCGGAAAGACCCGTCCATCGTTCTGCTGGCCCTGGATATGGAGGGAGTGGAAGTCTCGGCCGGGAGCGCCTGTATGGCCGGAGCGCCGGAGCCCTCTGCCGTATTGGAGGAAATGTACAAAGACAGCGATGATATGCCCGGGTGTCCTTCGGTACGTATATCGATAGGACGCTTCAATACCCCGGAGGAAATCGATGCGGCCGTAGGTGTGATCCGGAAAATAAGCTAAGTTTTAACTATTATAGCATAAAAGAAAGCGCGCCTATTGGCGCGCTTTCTTTTTTCCGGAATTTCCGGCCGCTTATTTCTTTTTATTGAAAAGACGGTCGCTTAGGCATTTGAGAACCTCTTTTTTGGCGGTAGTGTCGATCAGGATGGAAATATTGTTGCGGCTGCCCCCGTAGGAGATCATCCGCACCGGCTGTTCTTTCAGGGCGGCAAAAATATCCATGCTGCGCGGGTCTTCCACAATGTCGTGCCCCACGACCGAAACGATGGTCTGGTCTTTGTCTACCGAGACGATCCCGAATTCGCGCAGTTCGGATACGATACGCGAAAGGTAATTGTCGTCGTCGATGGTCAGGGATACGGCTACTTCGGAGGTGGTGATCATATCTATCGGGGTGCGGTAGCGCTCGAATATTTCGAAGATACGCCGCAGGAAACCATAGGCCATCATCATCCGGGCCGACTGAACCTTGATGGCGATGATGCCGTCCTTGGCCGCAATGGCTTTCACTCCACCTTTCCCGTAATCGGCGCAGATAAGGGTGCCGTGCGCTTTGGGGTCGAGCGTGTATTTCAGCCAGACCGGTACGCCGGCGTTATGGGCCGGAATCACGCAAAGCGGATGGAGTATTTTGGCCCCGAAATAGGCCAGTTCTTCCGCCTCGCTGTACGAGAGCATCTCGACGGCGGCCGTGCCTTCCACCACCCGGGGATCGTTCTCGTGCAGCCCGTCGATGTCCGTCCATATCTGCACTTCCTTGGCTTTGATGGCCGCCCCGACGATAGTGGCGGTGTAGTCGCTGCCGCCCCGTTGGAGGTTGTCCACTTCGCCCCAGGCATTGAGGCAGATATATCCCTGTGTAATAAAAAGGTCGACGCCTTTGTTGGCGTCGAGTTTGGCCTGCAGGTTCTGGCCGATATAGTACATGTCCGGTTCGCCCAGGCGGTCGGTGCGCATGAACGACAGGGCCGGGATCAGGACGGATTTTACCCCGTTTTCCCCCAGGTAATAATGGAAAAGTTCCGTGGAGATCAGTTCACCGAACGACAGGACGGTCTTTTCGTCCTGGATGACGAAATAATCCGTCAGGTAGCCGGCCAGGGCGTCGAACTTGGCGTCGATGAAAGCGCGGGCACGCTGTTTCCCCTGGTCGGTGCGATACAGTTCGTCTACCACCCCGATGTATTTCTGGTACAGTTCTTCCGCTTTTTTGTGCGCTTTCGAAGCCTTTTCGGCATAGCAGAGGTCGCACAATTCCACCAGTGCGTTGGTCGTACCGGCCATCGCGGACAGCACGACGATCTTCGGGGCGGAGTCGTCGCCGATGATCCGGGCCACTTCCCCCATCCTTTTGGCGGAACCGACCGATGTGCCGCCGAACTTGTATACTTTCATCTTGTTGTTGTCCATTTTTCAATGTTTTGCGGCAAAATTAATGCAGAATAAATAAATTTTAAACGCCTTTAACTTATTTGTATAATAATTTTTATCTTTGTTACATATTTAACAAAAACAACAAAATATTGCCATGAAATCGATATCATCCGTAGTGGAAAACCTGATCAAGGAAAAGCCCTATCTGGAAGAGGCCCTCGCGCAGGACCTGATCAATATTTCGTCGCTCGCCCGCGCCCTGCAGCCCGATATAGAAGCCGCCTTGAAAAAGGAAGTCCGCGAGGGGGCCATTATCATGGCCATTAAACGGATACATCCGATCCTGCAATTCGAACTGGAAAACCGCATTCGTCTGATTATCCGATCGTTGGGCGACATTACGGTGCGTTCCAACCTGGTGAAATACACATTCCGCAATTCCCCTACGCTCATTGTGCGGCAGGGGCAGCTGCTCGACAAAATAGGTAATGCCAAAGAGATCTTTTACACCTATTCGCAGGGCGTGTACGAGACCACCATCATTCTGTCCAATACGGCGGAAGAGTATGTGGACGATTATTTCCGGGGAGAAGAATTGATCTCTAAGGCCCCGAAACTGGCGTCCATCACGGTCAAACTGCCGGAGGACAATTCCAACTGTTCGGGATTGTACTACTACATCTTCAAAAAAGTGGCCTGGGAAGGCATTAAC
This sequence comes from uncultured Flavobacteriales bacterium, assembly GCA_959608625.1. GTDB lineage: Bacteria > Bacteroidota > Bacteroidia > Flavobacteriales > UBA1820 > Merdimorpha. The sequence goes on along the minus strand of CAUHQV010000006.1, from coordinate 27,795 downwards.
CTGCTCGAAGTGGTTTCCACTACCAACGAATTCACCCTGATCGTTTCCCAGGACGATATCGACAAAGCGTTCTCGGTAGTCAAACGCCTGAATATCGCCTAAAAACATGGCTAAGACCAAGACCGTATTCGTGTGCGGAAACTGCGGGATGGAATACCCCAAGTGGTACGGGCAATGCCCTTCGTGCCGCCAGTGGAATACCATTACCGAAATGGCCGTTTCGTCCGCCCCTTCCAATGCCCCGGCGTGGAGCCTGGGACAGGACGACCGCAAACGCGATGCGAAACCGCTCAATATCCGCGAGGTGGAGTATTCCGCCCAGCGGCGTATCTCCACGGCCGATATGGAATTCGACCGGATCCTCGGCGGGGGCATCGTGCCCGGTTCGTTGATGTTGTTAGGCGGAGAGCCCGGTATCGGAAAATCCACTCTCATGCTTCAAATTGCTTTGAAGGCCAGAGGATTGCGTACTTTGTACGTGTCGGGCGAAGAATCGGCGGAACAGATAAAAATGCGGGCCGACCGGATCGGTATTGACAACGAGGATTGCTTTGTCTTGTCGGAGACCAATACCGATGCGATCTTTTCCCATATAGCTTCTGTGAAACCCCGGATGGTGGTGGTGGATTCGATCCAGACCCTCTATACGTCCCGTGCCGAGGCTTCGGCCGGGAGCGTGACCCAAATACGGGAGTGTGCGGCCGAACTTTTGCGGTATGCCAAAGAGAGCGGCGTGCCGGTCGTGCTGATCGGCCATATCACCAAGGACGGTACGCTGGCCGGCCCGAAGATTCTCGAACACATGGTGGATGCGGTGCTCCAGTTCGAAGGCGACCGTAACCACCTGTACCGCATCGTGCGGGTACAAAAGAACCGTTTCGGTTCTACTAATGAAATAGGTATCTACCAGATGGCTGCGGCCGGGCTCGAGGTGGTGGAAAACCCTTCGTCGGCGCTCATATCGGGGCACAATTCCTCCCTTTCGGGCAACAGTATTGCGGTGACCCTGGAGGGTATCCGGCCTATCCTGATAGAAGTACAGGCATTGGTTTCTTCCGCCGTGTACGGAACGCCCCAGCGCACGTCTACCGGGTACGATACGCGCCGGCTGAATATGTTGCTGGCTGTGCTGGAAAAACGCGCCGGGTTCCGCCTGGCGGCTAAAGATGTCTTTCTCAATATTACGGGAGGCCTCCGGGTGGACGATCCCGCCCTCGACCTGGCGGTGGTCGCCTCAGTGCTGTCTTCCGATCAGGACATTCCCCTAGGCGGAAAGACCTGTTTCGCGGCCGAAGTGGGGTTGTCCGGGGAGATTCGCCCTGTCACCCGCATCGAACAACGTATCGCCGAGGCACAAAAACTGGGCTTCGACATCGTTTTCGTATCGGCTTACAACAAAGTGAAACCGGCGGCTTATCCTTCTATCCGCGTGATGCCGATCGAACGGATCGAGCAACTGATAAAACTGTGTTTCGCTTAAAATAACCAGCTAATACCGTACCCCATGAAAAAGAACTTCAAATATCTGCTCTGTTTATCGGTGGGATTGCTGGCGTGCATACAGGGGTTTGCCAATCCGGCGGATACTACGATGCACGGGAAGCGTCCCAAAGTGGGGCTCGTCCTGTCCGGCGGCGGGGCCAAAGGCTTCGCACACCTGGGAGCTATCAAAGTCATCGAGGATGCGGGTATCCACATCGACTACATAGGGGGTACGTCCATCGGGGCTATCGTGGGCGGTCTTTATGCCGCGGGCTGGACGACCGAGCAGATCGATTCGCTCATCCAGGACTTCGATATGATGAAACTGGTGCAGGACAAGGCCGAAAGGCAGTACCGCCTGTACTATGACAAGCAGACCGAAGGCCGGATATGGTTCCGCCTGGGTATGAAAAAATTCAAACTACAATTTCCCTCGGCCATATCGCACGGACAGAATATCATCAATATGTTTGCGGACTGGACCGTCCCGGTCCATGATGTGACCGATTTCGACAGCCTGTACATCCCCTATTTCGCCAAAGCGACCGACCTGTCCCACGGGACGTCGGTCAAACTGGACAAAGGGTATCTGCCCGAGGCTATGCGGGCCAGCGGGACGTTCCCTTCGCTGCTTACCCCGTTCGAGATAGATTCTACCGTATATGTGGACGGGGGCGTGCTGGATAATTATCCGGTAGACCAGATGCGGGAAATGGGCGCCGATATCGTGATCGGTATCAATATCAACTCGGGTCTTTCCTCGTCGGAAAAACTGGGCTCGATCGTGGGCATTCTCGACCAGATCATCGGGTTTCAGATCGTCCGCAACGTAGAAGCACAGCGTAAAAACGTAGACCTGGAAATAAAGCCGGATATCGCCGAGTTCAATGTGATGAGCTTCGATGCGGCGGACAGTATTTACGAGCGGGGGGTCATCGCCGCCGAAGCGCAGGCTGCCGTTTTGGACAAGATTGCGCAAATGCAGAAAGGGTGCGATATCCCCGAGAGAACGCGCCCGCAGGTGAATCCTACGGAAGGCTTCCTGATAGAGGACTTGCAAATATCCGGCACCCGGGAGTACACGAAAGAGTATTTTATGGGTCGCTTCGACAAGGATTTTCCGGATAGCGTCACGCTGGACGATATCCACCGTGCTGTGTCACGGCTTTATGCCACGGACAATTTCGAGAATGTGTATTACCGGCTGCGCAAGGGTTCGGCCCCCGGCCGGCATGTACTGAACCTGATCGTGGTCGAAAATCCGGTACACCAATATGTGGGAGTGAGCTGGGGGTACGACCGACTGTATGGGATCAACCTGCTGCTCAACCTGCGGATCAATAACATCCTGCGCCGGAGTATTTTCGAAACGGATCTGGTGATCGGTGAAAGTCCCTCGCTGTGGATGTCCCTGTTCCGAGACAACGGATCCCGCCCTTCGCTGGGGGTCAATTTCAAAGTCGGCCGGCTGACAACCCAGACTAATTTCATGGATATTATCGGCGGTTCGGGCGAACAGATCCCCTTTAAACTCCGCACCGATATTGCCAGCGATTACGTGCAGGCCAATATATACGCCCAGACTATCATCAACCAAAAATATACCGTAGGCTTGGGCGTGGAGTACCTTTACATGAAATCGTCGATAGACAATTTCAGTTACGTGGGTGCGGGTTCCCTCAATTTTGAGAACACGTATTTTTTCTCCCCGAACGTGTATTTCTCCGGCGATACGCGGGACGATAAGTTTTTCCCCACGCGCGGGTTTTATTTCAACGCGATGTACAAAATACTCCTTTCGCCCAAAGCGAAACCCGGTGATTATATCGTAGAACCTTCCCGGGGAGATTTCCCTTCGTTCATTACCGCCGAAGTGGAACAATCCATCCGCCTGTCAAAGTATTTTGCGCTGACCGTAGGCGGGTACGCCGGGTTGTCGATGAGCGGGAAACTGCCGTTCGCATACCGGTATTTCCCGGGCGGGGTCCGCTCGACGATGCCGTTCAATTACGTGCAATTCTACGGCTTGCCTTTCATGTGGAACAACGACGAAACGACCACCGACCTCGGCCAAAACAACCTGATAAAGGCCAGTGTGAAACTACAGTATTCCCCCGGACGCAACCAGTATATCTTCGCGGCGTACAATTACGGCCTTACCAGTGCCGACAGGTCTGCATTCAAGGCCAAGTATGAAAAGATCAGCGGAATGGGGGCGGGTTACAGTATCGGAACCCCGATCGGCAAGCTCCAACTGGTGGGAACGTATTCCCCGGACAAGAAAACAGGGTCCAATTTCGGCGTGTTTTTCTCCGCCGGGTATACATTCTGAGGATTTTTCAGGAAAACCAAAAGGCCGCTGTAGATACAGCGGCCTTTTGGTTTTTTCCGTTCAGTATCAGATGTTGTACGGATTGGTCGCCAGGCGGCGCGGGATATTGCGCTTCAGGTACAGTTTGGCCCCTACCGGCGGCTGTTCGCCCGCTTTGATGCGGTTCTTGCTGTAGAGGGATTCCACCGTCATGCCGGTCTTTTGGGCGATGAGGTACATCGTGTCGCCGGGCTGTACGGTATAGAAATCTTCCGCTCCGCTGGTCTTTTTCTTCACCAGGAAGACATACTGGCCGGGGATGAGCTGCGAATCGTAGCGCAGTTCGTTGTAATCCAGTATCTTTTTCAACGGCACTTTGAATCGTTCCGAAATCGTCAGCGGCGTATCGCCCGGGAAGGCTACGGCATACAGCATGCCTTTGTTGGCATGGCGGAACATGGCGTTGGGGTCGCCGGCTACCACCACCGATTGCGCCGATCCGTCCGCTACGGCCGTTTCTCCGGGCGGCACGATACCGGGGGCGCCCTGGATGTCGAGGGTATGCAGCGAATAAGTATCGATCAGCCGGATGAGTTTTTCCGCATAAAGAGGGTCGGTCGCGTATCCGGCCGCTTTCAGGCCTTTCGCCCAGGCTTTATAATCGGTGGGTTCGAGCGTATACAGCGAGGCGTAACGGTCGCGCTTGAGGAAAGCCGAATGATCGCGGTAGGATTCTTCGGCGTGTTCGTATTTCCGGAAGCATTCGTTCTTGCGGTCGTCGTCTTTCAGGATGGTTTTGCCTTTCCAGTCCGGGGTGCATTTGATGCCGAAATGGTTGTTGGCGTTCACGGCCAGGTAACTCTTGCCTGCCGCCGATTCCAGAAGCCCCTGGGCCATGATGACGCTGGCCGGGATGCGCTCGGCCTGCATTTGCCGGACGGCTACGTCCTTGTATTTTTCGATATAGTCTTTGTAGGCCTGGGAAGTGCTTTGGGCGAATACACAGGCGCCGGACAGGCCAATCAAAAGGGTCAGTATCGTTCGTCTCATGGATATGGGTGGTTATAGGGGTTTTCGGTTAAAAATCTTTTACGTAACGGTCGGATTTCTGGTAGGAATTTTTCCGGTCGAAAGCCTTGCGCTGGAAGATGAGCAGCAGAATGATACCCACCGATACGGCGATGTCCGCGATATTGAACACGGCCGGGAAGAACACGAACGGTTTCCCGCCCCAAATAGGCAACCATGCAGGGAGGTTGCCCTCCCACAGGTGGACATAGAACATATCGACCACCCTGCCGTGGAGGAATGTCCCGTATCCGCCCCCTTCGGGCAGAAACGTTGCCACCCCGAAAGGCGGGTCGTTGAATATGAGCCCGTAAAACATTGAATCGAAGACATTGCCCACCGCTCCGGCAAATATCAGGGTCAGGGGGATCACCAGGATGTTGGGTGCTTTCCGGTTGGCCAGAGTCCATATCCAGAAAAGGAGCAGGCCGGATAGGATGATGCGAAAAATAGTCAGGGCCAGTTTGCCGCCGTCGCCGCCGAATTCCATTCCGAAAGCCATGCCCGGATTTTCTACAAAATGCAGATCAAACCAGGAGGTTACGGCGATCTTTTCGCCCAGGTACATGTGGGTCTTTACCCAGAATTTAAGGGCCTGGTCGGCGACCAGCACGAGCAGGCTGATGTAAAATACTTTTTTCAACAGGTTCCGTTATTTTTTCAGTTCCGGACGGATTTTTCTACTATCTGACAAAACTATGAAAGATTTCCCAAACGGTGACCGTATCGCCGGATTTTTTGATTCCGCCTTTTTCTATGTATAAAGCGTTTGATTTCATATCTTTGTATAGGCAGAGGATGAAATGGCCCCGGCAACGGATCGCCCGGTCTTACTCCGGACGACGCCAAAGCACGAATGGATGCGCATGATTTTAAGGTATTGCCATAAAGCCGGCCTTTTACAGCCTGTTCTGCCCGCTTTGACGGCCAGTAAAATATAGCGGGACATTGTCCCGGAAAAGGGATTTATTGCCTAATTTTGCATACGAAAAATCCATAATGATAAAATGTTCAGAACGCACACCTGCGGCCAGCTTACCGCCGCTCACACAGGACAAAAAGTAACTCTCTCGGGCTGGGTACAGCATATCCGCGACCTCGGCCAGATGGTATTCATAGATCTTCGCGACCGCTACGGCATTACCCAGTTGGCTTTCAACGAAAAATCGGCCGCCGGGCTGATGGATGCCGCCAAGAAACTGGGCCGTGAATACGTGGTACAAGCCGAGGGTACGGTCGTGGAACGCGCTTCGAAAAACCCGAACAATCCCACCGGCGATATAGAGCTTTTCGTCGAAAAACTGACGGTGCTCAACACCAGCGAAGTACCTCCTTTCACGATCGAGGACGAATCGGACGGCGGGGACGACCTGCGTATGCGGTACCGTTACCTGGACATCCGCCGCAACCCGGTGAAGAACAATCTGCTATTGCGTGCGCAGGTATCGATGGCGGTGCGCAAGTATCTTTCGGAGCAAGGCTTCATCGACGTCGAAACCCCGTACCTGATCAAATCCACTCCGGAAGGCGCCCGCGACTTCGTGGTGCCTTCGCGGATGAACCCCGGCGAATTCTACGCCCTGCCGCAGTCTCCCCAGACATTCAAGCAACTGCTGATGGTGGCAGGCATCGACAAATACTATCAGATCGTCAAATGTTTCCGCGACGAAGACCTGCGGGCCGACCGCCAGCCGGAGTTCACCCAGGTGGACTGCGAGATGTCGTTCGTGGAGCAGGAAGATATCCTCGATACGTTCGAGGGACTTTTCAAGCATTTGCTAAAGGAAATACGCGGAGTGGAGGTGGAAAAACTCCCGCGCATGACATATGCCGACGCGATGCGGCTCTACGGCTCGGACAAGCCGGATATCCGGTTCGATATGCATTTCCACGAGCTGAACGACCTGGTGAAAGGCAAGGGCTTTTCCGTGTTCGACAATGCCCCGCTGGTCGTGGGTATCGTGGTGGAAGGATGTGCCGACTATTCCCGCAAGCAGACCGATGAACTGACCGAGTGGGTAAAGCGCCCGCAGATAGGTGGCAGCGGCCTGGTCTATATCAAACACAATACGGACGGGACATTCAAATCGTCCGTCGACAAATTCTACTCCCCCGAAGACCTCGAAAAGATAGCCGGGCAAATGGGCGCCAAAGCCGGCGACCTGATGCTGGTGATGGCCGGCCCGGCGGACAAGACCCGCAAGGCGCTCGGCGCCCTGCGCATGGAAATGGCTACACGCCTGGGGCTTCGCAACCCCGGCGTGTTCGCCCCGTTGTGGGTGGTAGACTTCCCGCTGTTCGAGTGGGACGAGGAAACGCAGCGTTTTTACGCGATGCACCATCCGTTCACTTCGCCCAAACTGGAAGATATTCCGCTGCTCGATACAGATCCTGGGGCCGTGCGGGCCAACGCCTATGATATCGTGCTCAACGGCAACGAAGTAGGCGGAGGATCGATCCGTATCCACGACCGGGAGACCCAGATGCTGATGTTCCGCCATTTGGGCTTCACTCCGGAGAAGGCCGAAGACCAGTTCGGGTTCCTGATGAATGCGTTCCGCTACGGCGCGCCTCCCCACGGCGGACTGGCTTTCGGGCTCGACCGTTTGGTGGCCCTGCTGGGCGGCAACGAGATCATCCGCGACTTCATCGCGTTCCCCAAGAACAATTCCGGGCGGGATGTGATGATAGACGCTCCGGCGCCTTTGGCGGCCGAACAGCTCGACGAACTGAGCCTGAACATCAAGAAACAATAAAACCGGACGCCTGTATAAGGCAGGCGTAAAACTAATGGCATGACACGCAAACGGACATGGTGGCACTCCGTAAAGGTATGGACGAGGTACTCCCTGAGGATATTTTCCAACAGGGAGGCATTCCGCCGTCTGATCATATGGCGCTACAAGCACATGTCCCTGCGTCGCCTGGTGCTTATTTCTGCGGTCATCGTAGGACTCCTGGGTGGACTTAGTTCCGTTATTCTGAAGAACTTCACGCACTTTATTCAGAATTTTGTAGAGAATACCCTGGTAGGAAACTTGGGATTCAATGAGTTCTATTTCGCATTCCCTATCATCGGTATCACCCTGACCCTGTTGGTAATCAAATACGTGGTGCGCCGGGGCGTAGGGCATGGGATACCCGATGTGCTGTATTCCATTTCTCGAGGCAAATCCATCCTGCCGTTCCGCTCCACGTATTCGTCGCTTATTTCCTCCCCCCTTACGGTCGGTTTCGGTGGTTCGGTAGGACTCGAGGGGCCTGCGGTAAGTACGGGCGCGGCCATCGGCTCCAATTTCGCCCGTATGCTCAACCTGGATACCAAGACCCGCACTCTGCTGCTGGCCTGCGGTACGGCGGCGGCGCTGGCGGCCATATTCAAGGTCCCGGTAACGGGGGTCATTTTCGTGATAGAAGTCTTCGCTCTCGACCTGACGATGGCCTCGCTCATCCCGCTGATCCTCGCTTCCGCCACCGGGATATTGGTTTCCTATTTTTTCATGGGGCAGACCCTGACGCTCGATTTTACGCAGGATGCGGCCTTCCATTTGGAAAGCATATTTTATTACGTGCTTCTGGCCCTTTTCATGGCGATAGCCTCTATCCATTTTACGAAATTGTATTCCCGTATCGGACGGTTTTTTGAACAAAACCTCCGCAATACCTATGTGCGCCTGCTGGTAGGCGGTCTGGGTTTGGGCTGTTTGATCTATCTCATGCCCCCGCTGTACGGCGACGGCTATTCGACGATCAACAGTTTGCTGGCCGAAGACTATATGTCGGTCACAGGACTTAGCTGGACAATAGGCTTCCCGGACAATCCGTGGATGGCCGTGGTGATCCTGGTGGTCATGCTGTACCTGAAGATGATCGCCACTACGGCGACCTTCGGAGCCGGGGGTATCGGCGGTACGTTCGCTCCGACGCTTTTCATGGGCGCTGTGGCGGGCCTGGCGTTCGCCCGGGCGGTGAATATCATCCATCCGGATGCGGCGCTTTCGCTCTCCAATTTTGCCTTGGTGGGGATGGCCGGCATGATGGCCGGAGTGATGCAATCCCCGCTTTCGGCCGTCTTTTTGATCGCGGAGACCACGGGAGGGTACGTATTGATCGCTCCGCTGATGGTCGTTTCCGCCCTGTCGTTCGTTATTACCAAATTCTATACCAAATACAGCGTTTATACCGAGGAACTGGCAAAGAAAGGCGACCTGCCCGGCCGGGACAAAGACAAGGCCATTCTCCGGGAAATGGATCTGGACTGCCTGATCGAGAAAGATTTTATCAAGATACCTATCGAGGCGACTCTCGGGGATGTGGTGCATGACGCCATTTCCAAATCGTGCCGCAATATTTTCCCGGTGGTGTCCCGGCACAACCACTTTCTCGGTATCGTCCTTTTGGACGATATCCGCTCCGTGATGTTCGATACGGCCCTTTACCAGAAGATCAACGTGGGCAATATGATGCAACAGCCCCCGGCGGTGATTGAACAGGAAAAGGATTCGATGGAAACGATCGCCCACAAATTCCACAAGACGGGCGCGTGGAATCTTCCCGTAGTGGGCTACCACAACCGGTATGTAGGTTTCGTTTCCCGTGGACGGCTGCTTTCGGCCTACCGGGAAAAAGTGGTCGAAATGAGCCGCGACGACGAATTGTTCTGATGGTGTGCGGCGCTTGCTGTCCAATAGGGCACGGTATCCGGATTAACATAAAAAATCGTATCTTTACCTTCCAGACCAAAAACTGAAAGGAAAATGCTGCCACAGAAAAAGCGGACACGGGCCCAGGAATCCAGCAGCGCTATCGAGCGCTTATACATCACTATGCGCCATTTGTTCAACCGGGGCTTTTACAAACCCGGGGGCATTTCCGGCCAATCCCTGCGGCGCAGCCTGCTGGAGCTTTCCCCGGAGATATACGGTTCCCTGGCCGACCCGCACAAGGTCGAGCTGGACGGGTTGCTGTACGTGACCGACCGTTTGCCGCGCGGTATCGACGAATGCCGGTACATCCATTTCACTTCCGAAGAAGGTTTCGAAGCAGCTTTCGAATGTATCGTCCCCCTACGCCGCAGGCATTGCTGTTTCCGCATCGACGCCGACCAAATGAATATGCAGGTCACCCACGGACGTTCGGAGATATACGATGCGCTGACACACCTGACTTTCCTGTACAACGAAGCGGATAAGATCATGCGGCATGCCCGTCCGGACGAGGGCGGCGTATCCCGCGAATGGCGTAAGATCGAGGCGCTGGTCTCCGAAAAAATCCGCCTGGAAGAAAACACCCGCGAAGTATATTTGTCCTATCTGGCGACCCTGCTCGGACGTTCGTTCGAGGATGTGCAGGCGGCCCATGCGAAATTCGCTACGCCGGACGATCCGGACCGCCTTTTCAGTATCGTTTACCACATGGGGCGTTTGTCCATGCAGGAAGCCCTCGAAGGAAAAGACCGGGAGATCACTTTCTCGTCCCTTTTGCGGGAGCGTATCGGCCACCATGTGCACGGGGAGTTATGGGCCGCCACCGTGAAAAAGCGCCTGATGGAGTTGGGGCTTGAAAAACGGCCTTTGCACATCGTCAGCGCCAATATGCACAGTGCGATGAACCTGCTCTATGCCCGCCGCGCTATTGAAGACGCCGGGGAAAAAATCCCCCAGAACCTCTATGTCGCCCTCTCCAAGCCGAAGAACGGCCATTTGATGGACCTGGTGACCCAATATGCGAAAGGGCACGGCATGGCCTACGTCGCCGATACGACCGGGGCCAACGTCGACGTCCAGATATTCGACTGCCGGAAAGTGCCTTCCTTAGCGGAGCGGTTTGAAAAAGTGCCGGAAAAAGAGGCTCCCGTACTGTTTGTGCTGGACTATGCGTTCGGGGAGCAGGCGTTCGAGATCATGGATGAACTCCTCAAACCGATCGACCTGCCCGAAGGCGGGAAAAAATACCTCGATGTGCGGTCTATCTCCATTATGGGCAAAGCGGGCATTCTCGAGGGAGGGAAGGGCGACATTATGATCCCGACCTCTTATATATTCGAAGGCACGGCGGACAACTATCCGCTGGACAATGCCTTGGGCGCCGAAGATTTCCGCGACAGCGGGCTGAAGGTGTTCGAAGGTTCGATGATCACCGTGCTGGGAACATCGTTGCAAAATAAGGATGTCCTCGAATTCTTCCACCGTTCGTCCTGGCACGCGGTGGGGCTCGAAATGGAAGGAGCGCACTACCAGAAAGCCATTCAGGCGCACTCCCGTATCCGGGGCAATATTTCCCGCGATGTGGTGCTCCGGTATGCGTATTACGCCTCCGACAATCCGCTGGACACTTCGCTCACCCTGGCTTCCGGCCCCTTGGGCGAGGCGGGGGTGAAGCCTACCTATATCGTCACTGAAAAAATACTCGAACGGATCCTTTCCCAAGCCGAAAAATGATCTCCCAACAAACGATAGACAGGGTCTTTTCCGACGCCCGCATTGAAGAGGTGGTGGGTGATTTCGTCGTGCTCAAACGCGCCGGGGCCAACTATAAGGGACTTTCTCCGTTCAACGACGAAAAGACGCCGTCGTTCGTCGTATCCCCTGCCAAGGGTATCTGGAAGGATTTTTCATCGGGAAAAGGTGGCAATATGGTCACTTTCGTGATGGAGGTGGAGCATTGCACCTATCCCGAGGCTATCCGTTATATCGCCAAGAAATATAACATCGAAATCGAGGAGACGGAAGTGTCTCCCGAAGTACGGCAGGCGGCCGACGAACGCGAAAGCCTATATGTAGTTACCGAATATGCGGCCGGATGGTTCAAAAAGCAACTCCACGAAACGGCTGCCGGACGCAATATAGGCCTCACTTATTTCCGACAGCGCGGTTTCTCCGACGCGACCATCGAAAAATTCACCCTCGGGTATTCCCCGGAAGCGTGGTCGGCTTTCTCCGAAGCAGCGATCAAGGACGGGTACAAGCCCGAATACCTGGAGACTACGGGACTTTCCATCAAACGCGAGGACGGGCGTTATAACGACCGTTTCCTCGGGCGGGTGGTATTCCCCATCCATTCGTTCTCGGGACGGGTGGCCGGTTTCGGGGCCCGGACGATGCAAAGCGAAAAGACCATCGCCAAATACCTCAATTCGCCGGAAAGCCCCATTTATCATAAGAGCGACATCCTCTACGGGCTTTTCCAGGCCAAGAACGCCATTGTGAAGCAGGATTCGTGCTATTTGGTCGAAGGTTATACGGATGTTATCTCCCTGCACCAGGCCGGGGTGGAAAACGTAGTGGCCTCTTCCGGGACTTCGCTTACCGACGGGCAGATCCGGCTGGTCAAACGGCTTACCCAGAATATCACTGTGCTGTACGACGGGGATATGCCGGGTATCAAGGCTTCGTTCCGGGGTATCGATATGCTTCTGGGGGCGGATATGAACGTGCGGGTGCTCACTTTCCCCGACAATGACGACCCGGACTCCTTCGCCCGCAAGCATACGGCCGAAGAGCTGAAAGGATACCTGGAAAAGAACCGGACGGACTTCATCGATTTCAAGGCCCGCCTCCTGCTGGACGAGGCGGCCGGAGACCCGATCCTCAAGTCCCGCCTGGTGCGCGATATCGTGGTGTCCATCTCCAAAATATCCGACTATATCAAACGGGAAGTGTACCTGCGTGAGGCTTCCCGCATCATGGATGTGTCGGAGAGTTCCCTGTTCCGCGAACTGGCCCAGATAGACAGCCGCAACCGCCACGAATACGAAGCGCAGGCCAAACGGGCCGCCGACAACGCCCGGATGCGCGAGCGCCTGACGGTCGAGAAAACGGAACAAACTCAGGTAGACCCTTTCGGGCCTATCGAACGCGATATGTTGCGTATTATGCTCCTGTACGGCGACGTAGAGGTGGAGATGGAAGAGGTAGTCCGTGAGGAAGAGCCCTGCGGATCGGTGCGGGAACATGTCGATACGTATCGAACGACGATCGCCCGGGAGATCATGGATTCGCTGGCCGTGGATGGGATCACCCTGCGGGACAAAGCCTTGGAGAATATTTACAACAGCGTAAAAGCCGTTGTAGCGGCCGGAAATCCCATAGACCCTTCGGAATTGCTGAAGGCGGACGATCCTGCGGTCATCGGTATGGTCTCTTCCCTGATAAGCGAAGACCACCAGCTAGCCGGATGGGATCGGATGGGAGTGCCGGTGCGGGATTTCACTTCGGTAGCGGCCGCCTATACGCGCGATATTGTGCTGAGGTACCGGGAGGCGCATGTCAAGGCGATCATTGCGGATATATCGGCGCAGTTGGCCGATCCGCAGACGGCCTCTGAAGACCTCGAAGGCCTCAAGCAGACGCTGATGCGCCTAACGGAGATACGCCGGCGGCTGAACGAAGAGTTGGGTGGTCGGGTAGTCTAAATGTTGAATTAAGCCTTCGTCCGGGCGACTGTGTTTGCGAGCGAATAGCTTTGGATGGGGCGAAACACGAAACCAGCTATTTTAAGCCCCATCCAAAGCGTATGTGAGCGATGCAAACCATTTTGCCCGGTAAAAAGCTCGTTTTCTTTGCCACTTTCTTTTGCTGCTCCAAAAGAAAGTGGGCCAAGTAGCCTTGGCGGGCCAACCGCCAATATTTTATTGAACGATAATATATCAAATGGTATGAACATATTCTACGACCTGTCGATGAGCGCCCTGCCGGGGCTGATGAAGGTGCACAGCCTGTTCAACACCAAAAGCAGGGATGCCGTACGGGGGCGCAACAACTGGCGCCGCAAGCTCAAGCAGAAACTGACGGACCTTCCTCCCGGCAACCGGATTATATGGTTCCATGCTGCCTCCCTGGGCGAGTTCGAGCAGGGACGTCCGGTGATGGAAGCGTTAAAAAAACGCCTTCCCGGAGTGAAGATCCTGCTGACCTTTTTTTCCCCTTCGGGCTATAACGTCCGCAAAGACTATCCGGGGGCGGATATTGTGACGTACCTGCCGCTCGATACTCCCAGCGCGGCCCGCGACTTTGTGCGCATCGTACGGCCCACTGCCGCCGTGTTCATAAAATACGAATTCTGGGGCAACTTCCTCCAGCGTATCCGCAAGGAGGGTATTCCCCTGTACCTGATCAGTGCGCGTTTCGACCCCCAACAAGTGTTTTTTAAACCTTATGGGCGATTCATGCGCCGCCTACTCCCGCTTTTCACCCGGATATTCACTCAGGATGGGGAAAGCGTCTCACTGCTTCGGTCCATCGGGGTAAAAAATTGCGAAGCGGCCGGAGATACCCGTTTCGACCGGGTGATGGACATCCTCGGAACGGACAATACGCTCCCTTTTATGGAGCAATTCAAGGGTGACGGCAAACTTGTGGTGGCCGGATCGGCCTGGGGCGGCGACGAACTGCTTATGGCAGGGCTCGTCGCAGACAACAAAGAGGATGAGAATGTAAAATACCTCATCGCCCCGCACGACATTCATCCGGAAAAAGTCTACAGGCTCCGCGACAGTTTGCCGGGGGCCGTGCTGTATTCGGAGCGGGAAAAGGTCGATCTCGGAAAAGCCCGGGTACTCATCCTGGATACGGTGGGTATCCTGACCAAAGTGTATTCCTACGCCGATGTGACGCTGATTGGGGGAGGATTTACCCGTTCCGGGATACACAACGTGCTGGAACCGGCCGTTTTCGGGCGCCCCGTACTGTGCGGGCCCAATTATACCGCGTATATCGAGGCGATAGGGCTGAAAGGATGCGGCGGGCTCACTGTCGTGGGCGACCAGGAAGAGTTCTCCGCTGCCGTCCGGCGCTTCCTGTACGATGAAAAAGCCTTTGCCCACAGCGCCGTAGCCTGCCGCGATTTCGTGCGCAACAATGCCGGGGCTACCGAAAAGATCGTTTCGGTGGTGGCGGAAAATCTGGAAAAACCTTTGTTAACCCAAATATGAACCTAAAAACAAGAGTATCATGGATGAAAATGTAAAAGACCAACTGTACAGCGAAAAATTCCGCGAACAACTGGAAAAAGGAATGGCATTCCCGGGGTATTATCCCTTTAAATTCATTGTAAAAGCCGATACCGACGCCCGGGGGAAGATCGAGGCCGTCTTTGAAGGAACAGGAGCGAACATCGCGGCCGCGCCTTCGTCCAAAGGCAATTACGTCAGCCTGACGATCACCATGAAAGCTTCGTCACCGGACGATATCATCGAAAAATACACGAAAGTGGCGGATATTCCCGACGTGATAAAACTTTAACCGTCGATCCGTACGGCGGTCCCGGCGGCGGTGACCATCAGCATACTGCCTCCGCTGCCTACCGTTTCGTAATCCAGGTCTACCCCGATCACGGCGTTGGCGCCCAGAGCGGCGGCTTTTTCTTCCATTTCCCGCAGGGCCGAATCTTTGGCCTGGCGCAGGACTTCCTCGTAGGAAGCGGCACGGCCGCCTACGATATCCCGGATACTGGCGAAAAAGTCGCGGAACACGTTGGCCCCGATGATGGCCTCTCCGGATACGATACCCATGTATTCGAGTACGTTATGTCCTTCTATGCTATTGGTGGTGGTAATGATCATGGCTGAATGATGTTTTATTCCTATAAGCGAAGATAGGAATTTTCCGCAAAAAATCCACAAAAAGCAGGTTATAACGGCATCCTGTCCATTTATTTTTCAAAAAGGCGACTCAGGTCGAGGAAATCGGTATAGGGCAGTTGTTCGGCCCGTAAGTCTAGCAGGGGGCTCGCCGCTGCGGATTCCGGGATGCCGATCGGCTTCAGGGCATTGCGAAGGGTCTTGCGTCGCTGGTTGAACCCGGCTTTGACGATCTTTTTCAGGGCTTCCGGGTCGAAATCCTGCGGGATGTCCTGTCGCCGGTCGAGCCGGATTACGCCCGATTTGACTTTCGGCGGCGGGGAAAAAACGCTTTCCGGAACCGTAAAAAGATATTCAGGAGTGTAATATACAGCCAATAGGACAGACAAGATACCGTACACCTTGCTCCCGTGCGGGGCCGTGAGGCGTTCGGCCACTTCTTTCTGGAACATACCCGATATCCGGTGTACCCGGGAAGTGTAGTCCAGCGCCCGGAACATGATCTGCGAGGAAATGTTGTACGGGAAGTTCCCGATCAGGGTAAAATCCTCCCCGCCGAAAAGGGCGGACAGATCCATTTTCAGAAAATCCCCTTCGATCACGCGGCCCGAAAGGGCGGGGAAGTTCACCTGCAGGTAGTCCACCGATTCGGTGTCTATCTCGGCCACCAAGACGTTGCAGCCTTTTTCCAGCAAACACTCCGTAAGGATACCCATGCCGGGGCCGACTTCCAGCACGTTCCCGTTTGGGGCTCCGTCCACCGTATCGGCAATGCGCCGGGCGATGTCGCGATCGGTGAGAAAATGTTGTCCGAGGTATTTTTTGGCCCTGACTTTTTCCATATTCGTTAGAGTCTGTGCAGGGAATCCAGTTGCAGGCGGAATGTGACGTATTTATTGCCGAATTTTTCGAAAAGCTCTTTTTCCGCCCGCTGTTCGTGCTGTGCCAGAAAAGCATCCAAAGCGCCCTGGTCGGCGAAACGGATCTGTACGGTGAACGTACGGGCCTCTTTCGGGGCATCCGGAGCTCTGACTTCGATCAGCTCCACGTTCAATACCCCCGTGACAGCCATCAGCGCCGGGAGGAGAGAAGAAACAGCTTCTTCCGACCATTTTTCGGCGATATCCGCATCCACGGCGGCAGTGATATTGTATATTTTTTCCATCGCTTACATACGCTCGGGCACGTCGATGCCCAGCACGGACATGGAAGTCTTTATCACCCGTCCTACCAGGTCGGAAAGCTGCACCCGGAAAGCCCGTACATCGGGGTCTTCGGCGGCGAGCATCGGCACGTTCTGGTAATAGGAGTTGTACATTTTCACCAGTTCGTACACGTAATTGGCCACCAGCGCCGGCGAATGCGCGGCCGCGGCTTTCTGGATGAGGGCCGGGAATTCCGCCACGTTCTTGATGAGTTCTACCTCGCGCGGCTCCAGCGAATTTATCCGGATGGGCTGCGCGGGAAGATCCCCGAATTTGCGCTTGATCGACTGGATGCGCGCGTAGGCGTATTGGATGAACGGCCCCGTGTTGCCGTTGAAGTCGATGGACTCCTGGGGGTTGAACATCATGCGCTTGCGCGGGTCGACCTTCAGCAGGTAATACTTCAGCGCCCCCATGCCTATCATGTTGTACAGGCTGTCCTTCTCCTGGTCCGACATGCCGTCCAGTTTGCCCAGCTCTTCCGAAATTTCTTTGGCAGTACGGTACATATCGTCCATCAGGTCGTCGGCGTCCACTACGGTGCCTTCGCGGGATTTCATTTTGCCCGAAGGAAGGTCGACCATGCCGTACGATAGATGGTATAATTTGTCGGCCCAGGGATAACCCAGTTTTTTCAGGATCAGGAACAGCACCTTGAAGTGGTAGTCCTGCTCGTTGCCCACAGTGTAAATAAGGGAGTCGATATCGAATTCGCGGAAGCGCTCCACGGCGGTACCCATGTCCTGCGTGATGTAAACGGAAGTACCGTCCCCGCGCAGCACCAGTTTTTCGTCCAGCCCGTCGCCCGAGAGGTCTATCCATACCGACCCGTCGTCCCGGCGGTAGAATACGCCCGCAGCGAGGCCTTTTTCCACGATATCCTTACCCAGCAGGTACGTACTACTCTCATAATAGTTTTTGTCGAACTCCACACCCAGGCGTTTGTAGGTCTCGGCGAACCCGGAGAACACCCATCCGTTCATCATTTCCCACAGGGCGCGCACTCCCGCATCTTTGGCCTCCCATTTGCGCAGCATTTCCTGGGCTTCGAGCATCAGCGGGGCTTTCTTTTTGGCCTCTTCCTCTTCGACGCCCTGCGCTTTGAGTTCATCGACCTCCTTGCGATAAGCCTTGTCGAATTCCACGTAATATTTGCCCACCAGTTTGTCGCCTTTCAGACCGGAGGTTTCCGGCGTCTCGCCGTTTCCGAATAGTTTCCAAGCAAGCATCGATTTGCAGATATGGATACCCCGGTCGTTGATGATTTGGGTCTTGACGACCTTTTTTCCCGAGGCCTCCAACAGGCGCGCCACCGAAAATCCCAGCAGGTTGTTGCGGATATGCCCCAGGTGCAGCGGCTTGTTGGTGTTGGGCGAAGAATACTCCACCATCACGGCCGGCGTTTTTTCGTCCGCCTTCCGACAGCCGAATTGCGTGTCGGCGTATGCCGTAACGAATTCATCCACAAATACTCCGGGCGAAAGTTCGATATTCAAAAAACCTTTCACCACGTTGAAACCTTTCACCACTCCAGGGATGCGTTCTTTCAGCGCTTCGCCGATCTCCAGGCCGGTGCCCTCCGGGCTTTTGCGCGAAGCCCTGACGAACGGGAAGACCAGCAGGGTCACGTCACCCGCGAATTCCTCGCGGGTGGCCTGGAGGTCGGTTTGCGCGTCCGAAAGTCCGTACAGGGACCCCAAAATCTGGGAAATATGCTCTTTTAATACCGAAAGGATATCCATGGTCTATGTCGTATTTTTCTTTTTTCAGGGAAAGGTTTTCCGGGCCGCAAAGCCCGCTGAACACCCGCAAAGGTAGTGAATTTTTAAAAAAGAGCATCTTAAGAAGCAATTAACGCTTCTCCGGAGAGACAAAAAACGGGACGATTAGTTATCTTTGCATTTTATACGAAAAAACAAGGAAAAATGGAAAAGGAGAAAGATAAGGAAAAAATCTGCCGCGACTGCCCCGCCGCTCCCGCCGAAGCGACACCGATGCGGGCCGACGCTTTCGAGATGAGCGAAGAGGATAAGATAGAAGCGATTGAAAAAGATTTCCGCCATATCATGCACACCCTGGGCCTCGACTTGACGGACGATTCGCTGCGCAATACGCCTCGCCGGGTGGCCAAAATGTACGTCCGGGAGATTTTCTCGGGCCTCGATCCGGACAAAAAGCCCCGGATGTCCTCTTTCGAGAACAAATACCGCTACGGCCAGATGCTGGTGGAAAAGAATATCACGCTTTATTCCACTTGCGAGCATCATTTCCTGCCCATCGTCGGCAAGGCCCATGTGGCTTATATATCGCACGGATCGGTTATCGGCCTGTCCAAACTGAACCGGATCGTCGACTACTATGCCCGCCGTCCCCAGGTGCAGGAACGCCTGACGATGCAGATCGTACGGGAACTCCAGAAAGCCCTCGGCACGGAGGATGTGGCATGCATCATCGATGCCAAGCACTTGTGTGTCAATTCGCGCGGCATCCGCGATGTGGCCTCCGCCACGGTAACGGCGGAATACGGCGGCGCGTTCAAGGATGAATCCGTACGCCGCGAATTCCTCCGCTTCATCGAATTGGATACCCATTATCAGTAATATTTAAACCGGGAAAAGAAAAAAATGGCATTGTACCAGGACAACGAACTCTGCGTCTATAACTCCCTGACGGGTAAGAAAGAGCTTTTCACGCCCACCGTCCCCGGACGGGTGGGCATGTACGTATGCGGGCCGACCGTATATTCCAACGTACACCTGGGTAACTGTCGTACGTTCATGTCGTTCGATATGATCTTCCGCTATTTTCTTTTCCTTGGGTATAAAGTGCGCTATGTGCGCAATATCACCGATGCCGGGCACCTGGAGAACGATGCCGACGAAGGAGAGGACAAAATCGCCAAGAAAGCCCGCCTGGAGGCTCTCGAACCCATGGAGATCGTCCAGCGCTATACAGAGGACTTCCACCGGGTGATGCGCCTGCTGGGCAACCTGCCCCCTTCCATCGAGCCTACGGCCACCGGACATATCATCGAACAGATCCGCATCACACAGGATATCATCGACAAGGGATATGCCTACGTGTCGAACGGATCGGTGTATTTCGACGTGGAAAAGTACAACCGCGAGCATCCCTATGGTGCCGGCCCCTACGGGGAGCTTTCCGGCCGCAATATCGATGAACTGCTGGATACTACACGCGAACTCGACGGGCAGCAGGAAAAACGCTCTCCGCGCGACTTCGCTCTGTGGAAAAAAGCATCTCCGGCTCATATCATGCACTGGCCCTCGCCCTGGAGCGAAGGATTTCCCGGCTGGCACCTGGAATGTTCGGCCATGAGCACCAAATACCTGGGGGAGACATTCGATATACACGGCGGCGGAATGGATCTCAAATTCCCTCATCACGAGTGCGAGATCGCCCAGAACCAGGTGCACAACCACTCCCGCGGGGCGCGTTACTGGCTGCATGCCAATATGCTGACCCTCAACGGGCGCCGCATGAGCAAATCCACCGGCAACATTCTCAACCCGGATGAGCTTTTCTCCGGGAACAACGATATCCTCAAAAAAGCATTCCCGCCTGCCGTGGTGCGCTTCTTCGTGATGCAGGCCCACTACCGCTCGGTACTCGACTTCTCTTCGGATGCGTTGGAAGCGGCCGAGAAAGGTTATTACCGCTTGATGGAAGGTATCGAACGCCTGGGTAGTTTGAAGGCTGCCGATAGGAGCACGTTCGATGTGGAGGCTTGGCGCAAGAGTTGTTTTGCAGCGATGAACGACGATTTCAATACGCCGGTGCTCATCGCCTGCCTGTTCGAGGCCGTGGCCGAGATCAACAAGGCGTACGACGGGAAGGCTTCGTTCACCGCGGCGGATATAGCCCTGCTGGATGCTACGTTCAAATCGTTCGTGCACGAAGTGATGGGCATCAAGAATATCGACCAGAAAGGCGGCGAAGACATCACCGATGCACTTATCGGAATGTTCATCGAGCAGCGCAACGCGGCCCGCGCCGAAAAAAACTGGGCTCTTTCCGACCAAATACGCGATCGCTTAGCCGCCGTGGGTGTCACCCTGAAAGACGGAAAGGACGGCACCACCTATTCTATAGAGCGATGAAACGCGTACTTACTTATCCGCTGGTCCTGCTGATAAAATTTTACCAAAAAGTCATTTCCCCGCATTTGGGGGCAAACTGCCGCTATACACCTACGTGCTCGGCCTATGCGCTCGAAGCCTTGCGCAAGCACGGCCTTTTCAAAGGTTCTTGGCTGTCCCTGCGGCGTATTTTGCGCTGCAATCCCTGGGGCGGTTCCGGCTACGATCCCGTGCCCTGACTTGCCTTTGTTTTTAGCGGAATTCTTTGCCGCAGATTTTTAGTTGACTGTAGGAAATAATTTCGTATATTTGAATAATATAGGATGCGCCTCGGGAAACTGTGAACAAGTTCCCGTTTCCTCTAGGCTTTCTTTATATTTGATAGACAGCGAAAACGGAATGCTTCCCGGCAGGCCGTTCCGTTCCAGACTGAACCTAAAAATAGTTTTCATGAATTTATCCGATACAGCCACCGATAGCGGTCTTGCGGCATATGTTGCCGTACTTTCCGCATTGACTTCTTTTGCGGCTGCCTGTCGGATCATACCCGAACAACCCATAACCTTAAACCAAATTACTTATGAAAAAATGGACTTTTTTTGCGCTGGCTGTCGCCTGCGCCGGCCCGGCGTGGGCCCAGAGCCCTAAATCCGAAAAGGACGACGACGACACGACCTCTACCGTACGGCTAAAACTGATAAACACGTACAAATCGGAGCATCAGATGGCCGAACTCTTCAAACGCTCGATGAGCGAATACTTCAACGACCCGCAGGCTCCGAGGTTCCTGCTCTACGACCAGAAACATGAAATCGCTTTCGGTGTGGGCGGTTACGTCCGCCTGCGGCCGGCCTACGATTTCAACGGTTCCCCGACCAATTCGTACGGTTTTGTGACCAACAGCATTCCCGTGCCCTCCGATCCGGCTTCCCGCAGCAATTTCAATATGGATGCTTCGAAGTCGACCATTTTTTTCAAATTGCTGGGCAATAACCGGAAACTCGGGCAATTCGAAGCTTATGTTTCGGGAGCGTTCACGGGTACGAACTTTGGGTTCGAGCTGAACGATGCTTATGTTTCCGTCAAAGGATTCCTTGTAGGGCGCACGTGGAGCACCTTCAACGACATGGCGGCCATGCCTGCGACCATCGACTCCCAAGGGCCTGCCGGCGCCGCTTTTATGCGCACTACCCAGGTACGGTACACCCGCCCGTTCGGCAAGAAAAAGAACTGGCAGGCAGCCTTGGCCGTGGAAATGCCCCAGTCCACCGAAACATACGGCGCACAGGTGGGAGAGATCAATCAGAACATCCCCGATATTCCTGTTTACCTGCAGTATTCTTGGGGGAAGGAGAATGCGAGCCATGTGCGCTTGGCCGGTGTGATGCGCAATCAGCGTTACCGCGACCTGTTGAAAGAAGAAAATAAGACTGTGACCAGTTTTGGCGGACAATTCTCCACCAGTATTTCGGTCAATAAATTGCTCACTTTGTTCGGACAGGTGAATTACGGAAAAGGGATTACCCAGTATATCAACGATTTGGCCGGTGAAGGCCTCTCGCTGATGCCCGACCCGGAAAAAGCGGGCAAAATGTATGCTCCCGAAACGCTCGGCTGGCTGGCACATGCCCAGTTCAACGTCACGGAGTCGGTATTCCTTTCGGCCGGTTACAGCCAGGCCCGGTTTTATCCGGGGGATGGCTACGATGCGCCCGACCAATACCGACAGGGGCAATATGTGGTAGCCAACGCATTCTGGAACCTGAATTCCATGTTCCAGTTGGGAGCGGAATACCTGTGGGGCAGCCGGGAAAACCTGGATGGGGCCCGCGGATATGCCAATTGCGCACAGCTTTTGCTTCAATTTAATTTCTGATATTGTATAAGGTCTTTGAAAAAAGCGGCGGCAGGAAAATTTTCCTGCCGCCGCTTTTTTTGTTAGAAGGATAGAATTACTCTATGGTCCGTATTTTTTCGACGATCGTTTCGGCCATTTTGCGGTTGGATTCGTGCGTCCATCCGGCGATATGGGGCGTAAGCACGACCCGGGGCGAGCCGATAAGGTAAGAGAATTCTGCCGGGAGTTTTCCCTGGAAAAAGTCCTCGAAAGAGGATTTCTCGTATTCCAGCACGTCCAGCGCAGCGCCGGTCACTTTCCCGTTTTCCAGGGCCCATACCAGGTCTTTGGTGTTGCAGCATACTCCGCGCGCCGTATTGATGAAATAGATCGGTTTTTTAAAATTTTCGAAGAATTTCCGGTCGGCCATCCCCCGTGTAAGTTCGGTCAGCGGCACATGCAGGCTGACGATATCCGCCTGTTCGAACAGTTTTTCCAACGATGCCTTGCGGGCATAGGCATCTGAATAGTCCCCGTCCTTTATATCGTAGGCCAGTGTCTCTACGCCGAATCCCGAGATGCACCGGGCGAAAGCGCCGCCCATATGCCCGTAACCGATGATGCCCACCGTACGGCCCTGTATCTCGTATCCCCGGTTGCCCTCCCGGATCCATTTCCCGGAACGGACTTCCGCATCGGCGATGGCAATGCGGCGCATCAGGGTGAGCAGCATCCCTACGGCATGTTCCCCTACGGCCTGCCGGTTGCCCTCGGGGGCCGAAATCAGGCGGATACCTTTGGAAACAGCGTGTTCACAGTCGATATTTTCCAATCCGGCACCCACCCGGGCGATGAACCGGAGGTTCGTGCCCGCATCGATAAAGTCGTGGTCAATCTTGAACCGGCTCCGAATGACGAAACCATCGTACAGGTGCAGTTTCTTTTGTATCTCTTCTTTGGGGGAAGTATTATCCAACGTGCAGGAGTGCCCGTCGGCGGTGAGCATGTCCCACAGGGAGGGGTCGGTGGTGTCGATGAAGAGGATATTCATGGATGCGGTTTATTTGAATACGTATGATTTTAGGCTGCAAAGGTACGACCGAATGTCGTTATTCCGGTGTCTGATCGGCGGATTCTGCGATCCAGGCGTCTATCAGCCGCCGGCCGATACTCATCGGCGGTGGCAGGAGCGGGAGAGTGTCCCGGGTGAAAAATCCGCCCGTTTCGATCTCTTCTTTCTGCAGGCGGATCTCGCCGCCGGCATAATCCGCTGTGAATCCTGCCATCAGGTTGCTCGGATAGGGCCAGCTCTGGCTGCCCACGTACCGGATATTGCGCACGGAGATTCCCGTTTCTTCCATCACTTCCCGCGCCACGCATTCTTCCAGCGATTCTCCCGGTTCTACGAACCCCGACACCGGCCCCATCGTGCCGTATTTGTTGTTCCGGGCATGTACCAGCAGGATCGAATCGCCTTTGCGCACCAACACGATGGCTACCGGGGATATGGACGGGAATATTTCTTTCCCGCACTTTGGGCAGTGTTTGGACAGGGAGGAAGAAAGCCGGGTCGCCGTGCCGCAGGCAGGGCAGAAACGGCTGTTCGCTTCCCAATACAGCATCTGTCCGGCGCGTCCGGCCAGGGCATGCCATGGGTGCGGGATCAGGTCGTATGCCTGCCGCAGCGGGACGGCTTCCAAGCCTTCCGGATTCTTTTCCTCGGGGATATTGGCGGCCATGCAGGGGGTTCCCTCATAGTCAGCGAATTTTACCGAAACTTCCCCACCTACCGGATACCCATTTATATGCGGGATCTTATAGATGTCCCCATCCTTTTCCAACAGCAGTTTATCCCCCGAAAATAAAAACCAATAGGCTCGTCCGTCTTTATCCATGATCTGTCATACGTCTTTAAGTGGCTTTACAAATATACGAAACGGCCCCCGGCGAATGTTTTTCAAACCGGCGAATATTTTTCTAATTTTATTTGGTTTATAAAATAAACTACTTTACATTTGTGGTGTGATAGAAAACAAAATTTGGAAAATTAATAAAACAAACACAGTTATGGAAAATACGACTTACCGGGAACCTTCCCGGATCGGACAACGCCTCAAACGGAACATTGCCAAATATCTGGTCGTTTGCTCGTTCCTTACCGCCCTTAACCTCTTTACCGGCGATGGTTTATGGGTGTTGTGGGTATGGAGTGCATGGGGGCTCGCTATCATCCTGCAAGCTGTGCTGGCTTCCATCCCGGGTATCGGGGAAGAAGGGGAATACGATGCCGCCGCCGATCCACGCCGGTCTTTCTACAGGCACCTGTGTACCTATCTTTTTGTGATGGGTATGTTGGCGCTGGTCAACTATCTGCATACCCCGTCCTATCCCTGGGTGCTTTGGCCTGCTGCCGGTTGGGGGCTGGGCGTAGCTTTGCAGGCTGTAGATGTATTTGTCCCGAAAAACAATCCCGTAAAATAAATCCTTTCGCATCATGGAAGACAAGAAACTCAATTCTCAGGAAAGTATCGATCTGATATCCCGGATGATACAGAACACACAGAACAACCTGCAAAAAAATACCGGGTCGTACAGCATCCTTTGGGGCTATGTGACCCTCGTGGTTTCCCTGGCCGCTTATTTCCTTTTGACGGCTACCGGGGACTACCGGGCTCATTTTATCTGGTTTGCCATACCGGTGATCGGGTTCCCGCTGTCGTTTATTTTGCGACGCCGCTTAGGCCCGGTTTCCGTCCGTACGTTCGTCGATACGGCGACGTATAAATTATGGATCCCGTTGGCGGTGGCTCTTTGCACTTTCCCCTTCCTGACCGGCGAGCGGGCCCTAACCGTCGTGTTGATGCTGATAAGCCTGGGTATCGCCCAAACGGGTCTTATCGTAAAATACCCGGTATTCACCGTAGCCGGTTTCATTGGTCTGGCCGCCGCATTAGCGCTGCTGTTCATCGGCGGCCCGGGGCAGATACTGGTTTTCGCGTTCTTTAGTGTCGTCGTACTGGTGATACCGGGCCATATACTGAACTATAAAGCCGCAAAGGAACATGTTCAGGGGGCTTGATCCATTGCTGCATTCGGAATTGCGTCTGGCGGTTGTATCCATCCTGATCGGGGTGGAAAGCGCCGATTTCTCCTACCTGAAGGAGCAAACGGGCGCTACTTCCGGAAATCTGTCGGTGCAGATCGACAAACTCTCGCAGGCCGGATACCTCAAGGTCGAAAAAACCTTTCGGGGAAAAATGCCGCGCACCGTGCTGCGGATTACCGACCAGGGGCGGGAAGCCTTTGTCCGGTATGTGGAAGCGCTGAAAGATTACATCGGGCTGCCTGGAACTCCCGGAGGTGTAAAACCTTGATGAAATAATAGAATATCGGAACAGGCGCTGTCATCTAAATGACAGCGCCTGTTCGTTTGCCGGTCGAATAATCGTTTATGCCTCGTAATCGACCACCGTGCGGATGGTGATCAGCGGCTTGAACCACTCAAGGAAAGCCAGGTGTACCGGATGTACGGCGTAATCCTGTAGCCCTGCCCGGTCGTCGAACGCGGAAGTGAGTACCAGGTCGGCCGAAGGGTTATTCTCGGCGAAATCGATCCCCACTTCCATCGAGCGCAGGGAAGGGCATACCCCCACCATGGCCTCCAACTCTTTTTTGGCCCGGGCCGGGGCATCCTTTTTGGCTTCGGGCTTTAATTTGAACATGACGATGTGTTTTACCATTTTTAGTTGGTCTTTTTTAGGATTATTATAATTCTTACACGGAATTAATCGTTAATTTTGTTTTCGTGATAAAACGATAGCTAATATACGATGAAAATACACGACTTCAGCCACGAAAAATCGATTTTGAGCACTTATATCGCACAATTGCGCGATGTGGAGAAACAGAAGGACCGGATGCGCTTCCGCCAGAACCTTTGCCGCATCGGGGAGATCCTGGGTTATGAATTGTCCAAGACCCTTGCCTACGATTGCCGCGATGTGACTACGCCCCTGGGGACGAAATGTTGTGCCACGCAAAAGGACGAAGTCGTGATCTGTTCCATCCTGCGCGCCGGGCTGCCTTTGCATAACGGTTTGCTGCACTGTTTCGACGAGGCGGAAAACACATTTATTTCGGCGTATCGCCGGCACAAGGAGGGCTCGCATGAATTCGACATCGTAGTCGAATATCTTGCCTCCCCGTCTATCGAAGGAAAAGTGCTGGTCATCGCCGACCCGATGCTGGCCACCGGATCGTCCATCATGGCGGTGTTCGAAGCGCTGAAAAAACGCGGCACACCCAAGAGCATCCATGTGGTTTCGGTGATCGGTTCCACACTGGGCGTGGAGAATATTTCAGATTTCTTCGCTTCGTACGACTCCCAAATGTGGATCGCGACGGTGGACGACGGACTGAACGACGACAAATACATTGTTCCGGGCCTGGGCGATGCGGGCGACCTGGCATTCGGGGAAAAACTGTAAGATACTTTCTGATCACAAAAGTAAAAAACTGTGACGCAGGGGAGAGCCATAAGAAAAGTGAGTTTCGATTCCCTCGCGCCGGAAGAGGATTATTATAAATGCGTGTTCGATATTTGTAATTTTTCGGGTAGTGCGCCTATCCAGGCCGGATTTGAGGACTGTGTGTTCAAGCAATGCGATTTTTCACTGGCTAAATTCTCCGGCTATTTCAACAACGTCCGGTTTGTGGAGTGTAAAATGACCGGTGCCGACTTTTCCCAAATCCAGCGGTTTTCCGGGGCATTTTGTTTCGAGGATTCACGGATGGATTATATTTCTTTTTTCGGATTGAAGGTTCGCAAAAGCCGTTTTTCGGGCTGCTGTCTCCATCAAGCGCACTTCGAGCAAGCCGATATCGCCTTTTCCGTTTTCGACCGTTGCGATATGGCCGGGGCTTTTTTCCGGGAGACAAACCTAGAAAAGGCAGACTTCTCTACTGCATATAATTTTTCCATCGATCCGGGGCTTAACAAGTTGAAAAAAACTGTTTTCCCCGAAAGCGAATTAAGGGGATTGGTGGCGCACCTGGACATCGTGATCAAAAGGTTTTGATCCGGGGAATAGGCTCTTTTTAGTAAATATCTGCAGGATGTGCGGGCAAACACAAAAGGGGCGGCCGTATAGGCCGCCCCGTTTGTGTTTGCCCGCACCGGGATCACCGGGTAGTAGGATCGTAATATTTCACGT
>CAUHQV010000005.1 GCA_959608625.1 uncultured Flavobacteriales bacterium | reverse complement strand
ACAGACAAAATGGAAATCATACTTATAAAAGACGTAGAAAATCTGGGGTTCAAAGACGACGTGGTTACCGTTAAGAACGGTTACGGCCGCAACTACCTTATCCCTCAGGGAATGGCCGTTATCGCCACTCCTTCGGCCAAGAAGCAGCTCGAAGAGACTCTTCGCCAGCGCGCCCACAAAGAAGCCAAAGTGATCGCCGAGGCCAACGCCCTGGCTGAATCCCTCAAGAAAGCGGAACTCCACCTGGCTGCCAAAGCCGGTAAGACCGGTAAGCTGTTCGGTTCCGTGACCACGGCCGATTTGGCGGAAGAGCTTTCCAAGATGGGGCACCTGATCGATAAGAAATATATCCAGATCGCCGGTGGTTCCGTCAAGGCTATTGGCAAATATACGGCCAAGATCCGCCTGCACCGCGACGTAGTGGCCAACCTGGAATTCGAAGTCGCAGCTATCGCAGAGTAATTCCCGCGAAACACATATTCGAAAAACCGCCCGTCTCCACGGGCGGTTTTATTTTGGTCTTATTCGGAAAAAAGGCCGTATTTTTCTACCAAAATTATAGTCCTGGCATTTTCTCTCCGTTTTCTTCCGCAATCCGCAGATCCAACCCTCACCCGGAAGGTTAAAAATAATTAAAAATACCCTTTCTTATATACTCTGAGGCTATTTTTTATTTTTTCATCCAAGTGTATCAACACTGGTAAATTATCATACATTTGCGCTGAATATGTAGGAGTAGACTCACTCCCTGAAAAGGAAAGGCGCTCTCTTTTTTACATCTTCATAAAGATGAGTATTATCTAATCCTTGTTTCTCTTATGAAACTAAAAATCAACGCATTATTCCTTATCTTGGCAAGCGGGCTACTATTGAGTCTGGCCGGATGTGCAAAAGACGAACACAACGGTGGAAATTCCGGCGAAGACGGAGGAGGGAATCTTCCTATTTTCAATTTTTCGACCAAGGCCACATACACGCTGAATCTCAAATACCAGGTACCGGACGGTTACCGGGTCTATTTTGAAGTATACGCCGAAAATCCTTTCTCGTCCGATCAGGTCAGGAAAACCAGCCTGGAACCGATAGATAAAGGATATACGGATGACAAAGGCAAATACAGCAGCAGCCTCACCGTGCCGGCTGCCGTAGAAACCGTGTATATCTACACTCCGAATGCCGGAGTGCCCTCTCTGCTGGTAGCTACCGCAAAAGACGGCGTCCTTTCGGAGGCGGCCGTACCGGTGGTTTCTGCGAATGGTGCCAAAAGCGCTAACGGGTTCGGATTCGCTACATCCAACACCGTGACCACTTGCAGCAAGGTCGATTTTCCGGGCGTGCAGACTATCCTGCTTGGCTCATGGTCTCATTCGAACAAACTGGTCGATATACCCGGCGTGGACCAATCCGTCCTCTGGGGAGGCAATGCCCGGCTGTGGGGGCGACCCGACTACCTGTCGTTCGTCAACCAGCAATCGTTCCCGGATGCCTCCAAAGGCAACGCGCTGGATATCGACGCGGCCATATGGAATACCATCAATACCGTCCTGCCGGGCGAAGGCCTGGGCGCCGTCGATCCGGATGTCCTGCAAAACGGCGATATCCATGTGACCCAGGAAGCCGAAGTGAATCTCTACCTGCTCGATGAGCAATGCCTCAACCTCAATGTGCTGGCTTATTACTGCTATCCTACCGGTCTGGCCCCCGCTTCTGCGGCCGATATCAAAGCACAGGTGATCGCCCTTCCCGACGCAAAAATAATCCGGTACCATTTTACCCCATATCTGGGTACGGGGGTGACCAATTACGGCGCTATGCTGCCCGGTGAAGGCATCCAACTTCATTACATCGATGAGAACGGCGTAGACCGGGGAACAAAATTCCCAGCCGGCACATCTATCGGCTGGATCCTTTATTCCAACGGGTACGAAACGAAAGTTGAATTCGACCCTTCGCAGGGAGCCATAGAAGTGGGTATCCCTCAGAAGGGCGAAGGAACGGTCTATTCCGACCCTAAACTGATGGGCGGTATTCCCCATGTAGCCGTATTCCGCCACGGGGATTTCGTGATCACTTCTTTTGAAGACGGTATAAAGACGAGCGCTTCGGACGTACGCGATTACAAGGATGTAATATTCCATGTTTCCTCTACCCCGGCCGGCGCTATTACTCCGGGTATCCCGGACAAAGACCCCGACACGCCGGACGACAAGACCGTCGTATTCGAATCGAAATACCAGGGAATCCTGTCTTTCGAGGACAACTGGCCGTACCAAGGCGACTTCGACATGAACGACGTAGTGATAAAATACGTTTCGACCGTCGGGTTCAACACCAAAAACGAAGTACTGGAAACGACGGACGTATTTACCGTATTGTGGTCCGGCGCTTCCTACAACAACAGTTTCGCTTACCAAAACGCCAACCTGAGCGGAGGCGGTGCCACCGTAACGTTCGAAGGCGGGGACGGTACTACCTCCTACGATGCTCGGCAGCAGGTCGTTCGCCTGGCTTCCAACGTGTTGGATTACGCGAACCTGCCTGATAAAAAGGTATTCACCGTGAAAACGAAATACACCGGCCCTATAAGCCGGTCTAATTTCGCTTGGGCGCCGTACAATCCTTTTATCGCTGTCAAGGGCGAAAAAACGAAAGAGGTTCATTTGGTCAACCAAGCCCCGACTTCCTATGCCGACATGTCGCTTTTCGGCATAGGCAAGGATAAATCCCAACCCGCTAAAGGCCTGTATTACATCACTTACGATGATAACAGCAACCAAATGCCCTTTGCGATCGACCTCATGTTCAATAGCCAGGAACAAATGGATACGTACGTGATCCCGGCGGAAAGGAAACCGATCCATGTACACTACCCGGACTTCCTGAAATGGATCAAGAGTCAGGGAAAAGAATACAAAGACTGGTACTTGCACCCGCAAGGCAAATAACGTTCCGGTTCGTAGAAAGCCATACGCGTGAAAAAGCCGCTCCATTTTAGGAGCGGCTTTTTTCGCACCACCCATATCCATTGTTTTTAACGTACGTTTTTTTACAAATATTTTTTTAAAATAATTATCCTCTGTTTTTTAAGCACATATCTATTTGATTATCTATAATATGGGCGCCGGCTTTAACGTACGTTTTAATCGGGCATCCCCTACCTTTGCGGTAAAATCAACAAGTTATACTTGCATGAAAACACTGAAAAAAAGCCTGATACTGTGCGGTATCCTGACCTGCGCAGTACTGTTGGCCGGGTGTGCCAAACAACAAACCGGCCCATCCGGGGACGATCCGGACGGCAACCAATCCGGTGGAAACAAATTCGACTACGCCACTACAGCCGATGTAAAACTGGATGTAGACTATTCACAGAAGGGTAACAAAGCCTTGTTTGAAGTGTATGCCGAGAATCCGCTAACCATAACCGATGGTATGGCGGCGAAAAAAGAGAGTGCTAAAGCCCTGCTCAAGGCCTATACGGATAAAGATTCCAAATATTCCGGCGTAGTCAACCTGCCTACGTCCGTCCAAAAAGTGTATTTGTACAGCGAGGCTTATGGACTCCCCACATGCATCAGAGTGGACATAGGCCAGGATGGTATTTCGTTCAATCTGTTGGAATTTTACAAAAAAATTAGCGCCCAACAGTCCGGTAAGTCCGGCACGGCCCAGGCGGTGATGGCCCGCGCCAATTCTACGGAAAATCCGTATAATATCCAAAAACTCGGCGAATGGACCTGGACAGGAACGCCACTTTACATCCTCGGTACGGTGTATGGAGATGCTCCCTATCAAAACATTATCCCGGATTTCGCAAGCGTCCCGGCCGGGTTGATGAACCGTATCCAAAATGTGTTGATGCCGGGGGCAGACAATTCGAAATATGCCAAACCGACCCAGGTGGTCAATCTCAATGTGACCAAGGATGCGCGCCTGACGCTGGTATTCGCTGCCGAGCTGGCTGCCTGGCGCAATGCAATAGGGTATTACTACTACGACACGCAGAACCCGCCCAAGACCCGGGCCGAGTTCGATGCGTTACCGAAATACGTAGCGTTTCCCAACTGTTCTTCCTTTACGACCAATTTCAGCGGCGAAGAGGATTTCACTTCGCCGACCGACGACTGGACGGCGCCCCTGTGGCATAGCGAACAGTTGCCATTGAAGTATTTCAAAAACGGCCACGCCACCGATGTATTCCCAAAAGGCACGACCGTCGGTTGGTTCATGCTGCCCGATGCTTATGAGATCTCGGAGAGCACTTACACCGGAAAACTCAATACGACCGGTATCAAGCATCCGATCCGCTATTCGAACAACGAGTTTAACGAAGGGAGTGCCCGGTATATGGTCAGCCTTTACGACAAAGTGAGCGGTAAAACGGTCCTTGGTTTCGAGGATGGGGGCGATAACGATTATAAAGACGTACTGTTCTATATAGACGCCGATCCGCAGGATGCCATTTACGATCCCGATCGGCCTACCACCGACCCGGACGATGAGCAATATCCCGACGTAACGGGCGACCCGATCGAAGGTACGCTGGCATTCGAAGATCTGTGGCCCAGCCAGGGCGACTACGATATGAACGATGTCGTGGTGAAATACAGTACGACTTTTACTACGGATAAGGATAACAAGATCGTCGCCATCCGGGATGTTTTCACCCCGGTGCATGCCGGCGGTAAACTCAAAAGCGCTTTCGGTTATCAACTCGATATCCCTGCTGCGGCTTTCCAAAGCGTGAAAATAGAGAACGGTTCGTCTTCGGCGCAGACTGCCAATGGTATGGAACTCAACCAGGATAAACCCGTATTCATGCTTTTCGACGACATCGGCCAGGCAGTGGCGAAAGGAGCCATTACAGTAAACCTCGAATTGAAAGGCGGCCAAAGTCTAAGCGATGCAACCCGCAAATCCCTGTACAACCCCTTCATCTGCGTGACCGACAAGGGATTTGTGCCGGGAGCTGTCCGCAAGGAGATACATCTGACGAACTACGCACCTACGTCCTTGGCCGACCCGTATCCTTTCGGACGCAACGATGACAAGAGTTCGGTGGATAAGGCTGGAAACCCTACCGGGCCGTACTATTACGTGACTTCCGACCTCCACCCATTTGCGATCGATCTTCCTATTACCGATTACCGTATCCCGGACGAAAGGGTCAAGATCGATAATTTTTACCCGCAGTTCGCCGGCTGGGTGAATAGCAAGGGAGAAAAGAACAAAGAATGGTACCTGAATCCCAAAAACAAATAACCTTCTCCTATCTGTAAACTTCCTTTTATAAAACAGGCCGCTTCCATACCGGGAGCGGCTTTTTTCGGAAAAAACCGGGCTGTCCGATAATGCTCTCGGGGTAAATTCGTATCTTTGATTTTATGATGCACACAAGGGACTACCAGGAAATATCCGCGCTGCTTTCCGGCGGGAAGAAGAAGATCGTTATCGTCACTCATAAAAATCCCGACGGGGACGCCGTAGGGTCTTCCCTGGGGCTTTGCCATATCCTGGGAAATGCCGGCCATACCTGCCGGGTAATCACCCCCAACGACTACCCCGGATTCCTCAAATGGCTGCCCGGCGACAAATCGGTCTGGCGGTTCGAGTGGGCACGGAGCAAAAGCGCCAAAGCCATCGCCGAAGCGGACATTATTTTTTGTCTGGATTTCAACGACATATCCCGCATCGAAGCCTTGGGCGACGAGGTTTCCAAAAGCCCGGCTACCATCATCCTGATAGACCACCACATAGATCCTATCGTACGGGCCAGCTATACAGATTCAGATACGAACATGATCGCCACCTCGGAAATGGTGTATCATTTCGCAGAAAATACCGGGCTATTGCCCTATTTGAACAAAGACGCCGCCGTCTGCCTCTATACGGGCATCCTGACGGATTCCGGCCAGTTCGCCTTTCCCAAGACATCGGCCGGCACACACCGTGTGGTAGCGGCTTTATTGGACAAGGGGGTAGACAACTACGACGTCTACAAACATATCTACCTGAGTTTCGCTCCTTCCCGGTTGATCCTTTTGGGCAATGCCCTGTCCAACCTGCATTTCTACACCGATTGCGGGGCGGTATGTATGACCCTCACCCAGGACGAACTGGACAAAGCCGGCTTCCGTAAAGGGGACACTGAAGGTTTTGTCAATTACGGGCTGTCCGTAAAAGGGATCAACGTATCGTGCATATTCGTGGAGAACCGGGGCGAAGGCATTATCAAGGTTTCCCTGCGTTCCAAAGGTGATTTTTCGGTCAACGATATGGCCCGTAAATACTTCTTCGGCGGCGGCCACATAAATGCCGCCGGGGGACAGTTGCCTTACACCGACGTGAACCGTGCGGTTCAAACCTTCGAGGAAGCGATCCGGTATTACCGGGAGGGCATCCTCAAATCCAGCGCAGAATAAATTCGTACCATACAAAAAAACATCCGGCTAACGCCGGATATTTTTTATAACCGAAAATCGCCGCTTATATATTCAGCTTGACACCGCCTGCCTTTACGTCCGTGATCATCTGCTTGATCGACTGCTCGTCGTCCTTCGGACAGATCACCACCACCCCGTCTACCGAAGCCACGATAAAATCCTTCAGGCCTTTAACCAGCATCATACCGTCCGAGCAGAGGATATTCCCCGAAGAATCGTAAGTATGGATATTCCCCTGTACCACAGCGTTCTCGTTTTCATCCCGGGATAATTTATCGTACAGCGAACGCCAGGTTCCCAAGTCGCTCCACCCGAAAGTAGCCGGCAGGACATAGACATTGGATGCTTTCTCCATCACCCCGAAGTCGATCGACTCCTTCTGGCAGGCCGCATAGATCTCGCTGAGCCGTACGGGCTCCAGTTCGGTATAGTACGCGTCGTTCATATCGTTGAAAGCGATGTGCATTTCCGGCAGGAACTGTTCGAACGCCCGGACGATCGCCGACACCGGCCATACGAAAATACCGGAGTTCCACAGAAAATCCCCGCTCTCCAAAAAAGCCTTGGCTATCTCCAGGTTCGGCTTTTCGGTAAAAGTCTTCACCCGGAATATCCCGTCCGGGGATGCCGTGTCCTCATCGGCCACATACTGGATATAACCGTATCCCGTATCGGGGCGTGTCGGGCGGATACCCATCGTATACAATCGGTCGTTCGCGGCGGATTTTTCCAGCAGCATATGTACGTCGTGCAAAAAGGCTTTGTCGTTGGTGATGTAATGGTCCGAAGGGGCCACCACCATCCGGGCATCCGGGTTGCGGCTGCGGATCTTGTACGAGGCATAAGCAATGCAAGGGGCCGTATTGCGCATCAGCGGCTCGCAGAGCACCTGATCTTCGGACATACCTGGCAACTGCTCCAATACCGTATCATGGTAGATCACGTTGGTCACCACATAAATATTTTCCGCCGGCACGATCTCGGCCAGGCGGCGGTACGTTTGCTGGATCAGTGTCTCCCCCACAGCCAGTATATCGAGGAACTGTTTGGGCCGCGTACGCGTACTCATCGGATAGAAACGGCTACCGACCCCGCCGGCCATAATGACCGCATAATAGTTCTTATTATTCATCGTCGTCCTTTATTTTCACTCTTACGTGGGGCTGGAACAGGTACTGCCTCCCCGAAGAAACGTCGGTGCAAAGATACAGCCTTCTGCGCTTTTCTCCCAACACGAATTCGCGCTTTTCCCGGAATAAAAAACGGGTGCCCGGGGCCAATTCGCAGATCATCGGGTCATCCGCGCTTTCACCGTCCCTTTCCCCCGGCGCATCGTATTTTTTCAGGGCCAGGGCAAGCGCCGTATGCCGGTCGGAAGATGCTTTCGGGTCTTTCAGGTAATCGGCCAGCGGCACCAGGATATCATGGGGATAGATAGTCCGCAAGTCGAGCATCAACATCAGGGAACGGAACTCGTCCTTCCATTGCTTCCCGTGCGGCTGTACGCGCGTGCCGTGCTTTTTCAGCACGACCAGATGCGCCAGTTCGTGCACGAACGTCAACAGGAATGCATACGGATTGAGCGAGCCGTTGACCGTGATCCGGTTCATCCCCCGGACGGGCGACAGGGTAAAATCGCCGTGTTTGGTCGTACGGCGGCGCGTCACGGAAAGGAAAACACCGTGCCGCGGGATCCAGTCCGCCACCGCCTGCACGGCCGGAGCGGGAAAATACTTGCGAAGGATAGTTAACTGCTGCTCTGTCATTTTTTCCGGGAGAGCAAATATACGGCTTTTTCAGCGGATTTTCTCCGCCCGGATCCACAGGTAATCCACCGTAAGGGGTAAGCCCTCTTCGACGGAAAATTCCGTTCGGTACCGCCGCTCGAAGTCTTCCAGCCGGCCCGGAGTCCACAGCGTTTTACGGATCCCGTTCACCCCCGTAGCCGAAAAATAACGGAGCATCTCCCGGACCGTTTCGAAATACAGCGTATCCTCTTCCTCCCGGCATGTCTGTACGCGGAACCCGGCACTTTCCAACATCCTTTTGAACTCTGCCACCGGAATATAATCCAGCCCGCATCCCGTCAGAGATTTGACCTGCGAAAAATTGTCCGGGCCGAACGTAGAAAAACACAGTATCCCGTCCGAGATGAGGCTATCTGCTAATTTTTGTAAAAATCGGGGCATATCCTTTATCCACTGGAAACAACTGGACGATACTACAGCGTCCTGCTGCGCCGGGAATACTGCCGCTTCCGCATCTCCGATAAAGGGTCGGCATCCCAAACGGGCATACTCCCGGCCAAAAGAATCGGTAATATCGTTGGCCGTATAGACCGCCTGCGGGAAATACCCACGCAACCGCCGGGTAAGCAGCCCCGACCCGGCCCCGATCTCCAGTATCCGTTCCGGTTCCCGGCCGTTCGCAGCTTTGCGGAAGATTTCCGCCAATTGTCCGGCGGCATAGTCCTGTATCCGGGCATTCGCCTCGTAGGTGTCGGCAGCCCGGGTAAAAGAGCGTTTTATCAATTCCGTTTGTTCCGGCATCTCTTGTGTTTTAAAATTCAAACACTTCGTCCCATGATCTCATCCCTGTAAATGAATAGTGCGGCAGTTCCTTTTCCACCGTATCCACCCCTGCCCGCTCCCAAGCCCTCAGTTGGTTCTCCGGCGGGAATATTCCGTCCCGCAATCCTACAAGAGCCTTTTGCCAGACAACTTCTCCGGAGACAGGCATACGGAAATGATCTTTCCACCAGGCCAGTTCATCCCGGATATCCTCGAAACTGCGGGATCCCGCTTTAGACAAAGGGCCTTCCCGGTAATCCGCCACTCCGCCCGCCATCCGCAGTACGAATTTTTCGAGGCTTCGGGGCGTCAAGCCGGAAAGGGTGGCCTCAAAGACAGCCACAGGGATTCCCAAAGTATCGTCTATCGCCGGCATCGTCCCGCAAAGGGCCACGGTCCGGCGGACGTTCAGTTTTTTCCAATCCAACAGGGAAGCATACCACACCCCCATCGACCAGGCTGCCACATCTATGTGCCCATATTTTTGCAAAGAGGAAAAATCAAAATCCTCCCCGTCGTGGTACGCATACAGCATCAATACGTCGACATCGGCGGACAAATGCGCTATCGCCCGGGCATCCTGCCCCCAACCGTTGAAAAAAACGATCAGGCGGTCACTGCCCTTTTTTATAAGCCACTGATGTCTCATATTTTCAATTTTTTAAAGGTACCCGCCACCAGCCCGATGTCTTCGGATGAAAAAGCGGCGCTGAGGGAAAGCCGTATCCGCGCCTGCCCTTTGGGTACGGTCGGA
Source organism: uncultured Flavobacteriales bacterium (assembly GCA_959608625.1). Lineage (GTDB taxonomy): Bacteria > Bacteroidota > Bacteroidia > Flavobacteriales > UBA1820 > Merdimorpha. The sequence continues at coordinate 65,307 of CAUHQV010000005.1, read as the reverse complement.
TGGCGGATGGCCGTCGCCCATATTCCCTGCTCCCGAAGGCTGTCCGCTGCGGCCAGTACGGGTGCATTTTCGCCGAACACCACAGGAATTATATGACTATCGCCCAATATTTTGAATCCTTTTTTTTCCAGTTCTTCCCGAAGTCGTGACGACATTTTGGCCAGCCGTTCCCGCCGCGAATCCATTGCCTGCATCCGGTTGAAAACGAAAGCGCTCCACCGCACGCATACCGGCGGCAAAGCGGTCGAAAATATAAACGGCCGCGAGGTGTTGGCCAGATACTCTTTCACCTCCTCCCGGCACAGCACGAACGCACCCTGCGAGGCCATACCCTTGCCCATCGGGAAAACGGCCATATCCGTTTGTTCCAGCACTCCGGCCGCCCGGCACATTCCGAGGCCGCATGGGCCGTCCGTGCCTATACTGTGGGCCTCGTCGATATACAGCAAGGCGTCGTACTTGCCCTTCAAATGAGCCAACTGCCGGACGTCCGAACGGTCGCCGTCCATCGAAAAAATGCTTTCCGACACGATCCAGACATTTTTGTAATGCCCCCTATTTTTTTTCAGAATGCCCTCCAAATGTTCATAATCATTATGCCGGAAGCGCAAAAAATCCGCTTTCGAGGCCAGAATCCCATCGATGATGCTGGCATGGACGAACTTATCCGCCAGAATGAGGTCGCCTGCTCCGGCCAGCGCCGGAAGGATACCCGTATTGGCGTGGTATCCGGAACCGAACACCAAGGCCGCCCGGCCATACACCCGCTCCAGATCCTCTTCAAAGTCCCGGTAAGCGGCCGCATTTCCTGTCATCAGCCGCGATCCGGTCGATCCGAAGCGCATATTCCCCGCCTGGCCGAGAAATTCACCGATGAGTTCCCGATCGTTGGCAATACCCAGATAGTCGTTCGCCGACAGGTTCAGGTATTCCTTTCCCTGCCGGGACATACGGGGCAGGCCGTAATCCCCGGCTCGCAGGCTGCGCAGCATTCCGTCCGCCTGAAGGCGGGAAAGGCGCGCTGTAATATCGTGGTAGAATTCTTCGCTCATCTTACGAAACGCATTGGATCATCGTGCGGCACAACTTTCGCAACTGGGCGTCGGTAATCACGTACTGGGGCATGATGTATACCAAACGTCCGAAAGGCCGCACCCAGATGCCTCCTTCCACGAATTTCTTCTGCAGGGAGGCCATATTCACCGGCTCCTTCATTTCGATGACCCCTATCGCCCCCAACACGCGCACTTCTTTCACGCCCGGCTGTTTTTCCGCGGCGGGCAGTTCCTGCTTCATGATCGTTTCGAGTTCTTTTACCCGGGAAAATCCCTTCTCTTCGAGAATATCGAAACTTTCACAGGCGATCGCACAGGCCATCGGGTTGCCCATAAACGTAGGCCCGTGCATAAAACATCCCGCCTCGCCCGCGCAGACCGTATCGGCCACTTGCGTGGTGGCGATCGTCGCGGCAAAGGACATATACCCGCCCGTTATGGCCTTCCCGATACACATGATGTCCGGAACTACCCCGGCATGCTGGCCGCCCCACCAACGCCCGGTACGGCCGAATCCGGTGGCTATCTCGTCGAATATCAGCAGTACGTCGTATTTTTTACATATGCGCGCCAGATGCACCAGGTATTCCGGGTTGTAAAAACGCATCCCCCCGGCGCCCTGCACTACGGGTTCCAGGATAAAAGCCGCCAATCCGGGCGCTTTTTCTTTTATTTCCCGTTCGAGCGCGGCGACGGCCTCCTTGTCCACCGGCCGGTCGTATCCGCCCGGAAAAGCGTCCACAAAATGCTGTGCCACCAAACGGCCGTTAAATATCCCGTGCATACCCGTATCCGGGTCGCACACCGACATCGCGTGCCAGGTATCGCCGTGATACCCGTTACGGGGGGTCATAAAAGCGGTCTTTTTCGTTTTTCCCCGGGAGCTTTGGTATTGGAGGGCTATTTTCAGGGCCACTTCCACCGCTACCGATCCGGAATCCGAATAAAATATTTTGTCCAATCCTTCGGGCAGCACCCGGAGCAGCCTTTCGGCCAATCCGACAGCCGGGGCATGGGTCAGGCCGCCGAACATCACATGCGACATGCGCGCCAGCTGTTTTTTTACCGCCCGGTTCAGCCGTGGATTGTTGTACCCGTGGATCACCGCCCACCAGGAACTCATCCCGTCGATCAGTTTTTCTCCCGTTTTCAGGTGGATGTACACCCCCTTGCACCGATCGACCGGATATACCGGCAGCGGGTCGAGGGTCGAGGTATAGGGATGCCACAGATGTTCCCTATCCATTTTCAGGTCTATTTTGTTGTAGTTTACCATCGTTTCATTCTTTTTCGTTCGCCGCGAATCCCATTTCCCGGATCAGTTGCATATCCCCCTCTATCTTCGGGCCGGCCGTGGTGAGCATATCTCCTACCATCAAAGCGTTCATCCCCGAAGAAAAGGCCTTGCGCACGACCCCCGAAATGAGCAAGCGTCCTCCGGCAAAACGTATGAATGCACCCGGATTGATGAACCGCCAGAGGGCTATCGTCCGCAAAACATCCTCTTCCGATAACGGGACAGTTTTTTCCAAGGGAGTCCCTTTTATCGGGTTCAGAATATTCAGGGGAATGGATTTTACCCCCTGCGCCCGGAGTTCGAGGGCCAGGTCGATCCGGTCTCCCTCCGTTTCCCCCATGCCGATGATCCCCCCGGAGCATATCTTCAGCCCCGCTTCCCGGGCATGGCGCATGGTTTCTATCTTATCCTGGTACGTATGCTTTTTCACCAGCACCGGGAATAGCCGCCGCGAAGTCTCCAGGTTGATGTGGTAATGCGTAACCCCGGCTTCCCGCAGCATATCCATCCGTTCCCGGTCGAGAAGTCCCATCGAGGCGCACAGGCTGAGTTTCCCATTCCCTTTTTCACGGATCTTCCGGTAAATGGCACAGGCTTTTTCCACCCTTCCCTTTGGGAAAGCGCGGGAAGCCGTAACCATAGAAAACCGGTGGACTCCGTACTCTTCGTTGCGCAGGGCGGCTTCGAGAGCTTCATCCTCGTCTATAATGTCGTATTTGGCTACCCCTGTCGTGTACGAAACGGACTGGGCGCACCACGCACAATCCTCGGAGCATATCCCCGAACGGGCATTGATAATCGAGCAGGTATCCAGGATGTCTCCTCTGAAATGCCGCCGTATATCGTTTGCGGCCCGGAGCAGTTCCTCCAACGGGGCGTTTTTATAAAGGCCCAAAGCTTCGTCCCGGGAAATATCCCCACCGTCGAAGATTTTTTGTTTCAGTATTTCTGTTTTCATGCGCTTTTTATCTAAACAGGACAGGCCCGCTGCCGTCCTTTTGGGGACAATAGCGGGCCTGTTCCGTTATATGTACTATACGAATTCTCCGATGCCGGATACGCTTGCGCGACAATCCGGACTACGGACTGCACAGCTAGCTGTTCCACTTGCTGTTCAGGAGGTATCAACTCTTCATCGACATCGTTTTGCTGGAGGCGGAACACGGCCTCGTCCAGGCAACCGGAAATACGGTGCGCCTTCCGCTCCTCTCCTTCGCACATATCGGTACGCAAACGGCATATCTTTACCTGCCGCCCGAGCGATGCGAACGCTGCGTATCCCCTGCGCGCCCAGCGCCGGAAATACAGGGGAGATCGAGTAGATAGTACCGTGCTTTTTCTCATACGTAGAAGGCTTTGAAGCCGGAGACAAATGTACGAAAAAAAAGTTTCGCCCCCGAAAACTTGCACATGCGGATATTCCGCCGTATATTTGCACTATCAAACATCGCGAGATAGAGCAGTAGGTAGCTCGTCGGGCTCATAACCCGAAGGTCGCTGGTTCGAGTCCAGCTCTCGCTACTACAAAAGCAGAGAGCGATCTCTGCTTTTTTTATTATATACCTGCTGTGAAAAAGTACCTGTTAATACTATCAGCGATGGGATTATTTAGCTGCCTCCACAAAAAACAATCGCCTGAAGAAAAGTTTTGGGGATGGTTCATGGATTACGGCCAAGAATTTGTATCGTTGGACGGAGTATCCGACGAAAGGATATATTCCTTATTTGATACATTGTCGGAACATCTTAAGGACTATTGTGAAGGGTTGGTCTTCGAAATAGGCTACGATGAAACATCTAACACATATGAGTTAGTCATATCTGCGGACGGGGACAAAAAACTGTTTCCACAAGTAGAAAGGTTAGTCGGCGGCGCCCCTACCATGAAAAATTGGAAAATAACCGCATTCAGGCAGCCTAAGGGAAATAAGCAGTCTATCCAGTATCAAGGATATACTTTCGATCCGGCCAAAATATTTTTCCATCCTTTAAAGGATAGCCCGGATTCGACAAAAGTAAATATCGAAATCGTTTACCCTGGTTATGAAGAGACTAATCGGAATCTGTTTTTGGGTGGGACATTTTTACTCCTCGATGCTTTACTCGGCGAAAAATCTACCGAATTGGATATTGCCCATCTGGATGTATCCAAAACCCCTGACAACACCGACGCCGACGGATACGAATTATATCCTTTATGCCAGCTCGGAGACTACATAAAATCAAAAAAACAATGGATTGACAATCGTTCTGAAATCCTCTGAAACCGGTTCGGCAATTCGAGAATTTTCCCCAACTAAAAGGCAGGAACAAATGATTCCTGCTTTTTCTTTTATAATATAATCACCTATTATAGGTTCTATTCTATATTTCCGGGAGCGACAAAGAAACCGCGAACCTTGGACTCCACGATCAACGAATCGACATATACACGTATATCATCGGCGCCCATCAGAGGGGAATCAATCTGCATCGACCGGAATGTACCATCCTTTTGCGGAGCAACAAGGATCGTTCTCCCAAACCGAAGGTTGAACAAACGTCCGTTTACAATCGCATAATTGTCCCTGTCAGCCGTAAGGAAGGCGATATAGTCCACCTTGGAATCCTTGGTGTCGAACCGGCCCTGCCCCATGATATCCGGATTATTCCGGGAAGATATATGCGAATTATATTCATTTTCATCTTCATCCGTAAGTACCAGGATCAGGAAAAATATTTCATCTTCTTTTTCGCCGATATACGGCGCGTTATTGACGTTCCGTCCCGTAAAAAAAGATTCGTAGAAAATATTACGGCCCTCCAGTCGTACTTCGCCGCCCACGTTTCCCGAACTGCTGAAAGTGCCTTTCATCTGAATTTCGTAGTGGGGCTCCGGGAATATGCCTTCCATCGGCAGTTGGGAATCCTTGTGGTAAGAGATACGGCTAATATCGTCGTTCAGCATTTTCATGTCCCAGGTATCAGGGTTCTCCCGATTCAGGATGTGCCGATGGGCATTGTCTTCCGCCCACATCCCGGTGACGGTGTTTTCCGTTTTATTCCCGGTCGAGCAGGAAAATACCGCCAGGCAAAATACAAGTACAGGATAGTTTTTCATTTTCCACAAAGGCTAGTTTCTACAAAAATAGGAAAAATGAAACAGGCAAAAAAATATAATCAAAAACTGTAAAAAAAATCAGATATATTTTAGCTAAAAATAAATATATATTATATTTGAAACAACTACAACAAAGGTGAAGTCTAGTAAAAAACAAATACAAAAATAATCTAAAGATTTACTAACCAACCAAAAAGATAAAGAAAAAAACTTTATACTTTATTAATACTAAAACACAATTTCAGCATGAAAAAAACATTATTAACAATCTTAATCGCAGTAATGGGTTTTGCTGCGTGCAGTAAATCAGACCTGAACGCTCCGGCTAATGATCCAGGTATGGTATCCGCCCAACTCCCCCCGGAAGATACACTAATGGGAGATTTATACTATAAGTGGGATTCTTTATACCATCTGGGCAGTCTGGATCAATATGCCTATTTCCATGCGATGCCCGACCCATCCTGGCAGACTATAATTCTGATGGGCAAGAAGGAGGCCAGCGGAACGCATTTTGGATATAATGGGCTTCTCTTTAATAAAGGTCTTAAATATGGAGAAAAATTGGAAGTCTGGGTGCCCATTAAAAAAATGGGGGATATCTCCCTTGACGGGAAAGACTCCGCCAGTGTAATCGGGTGGAATTTTTACGACTATGGGGTTGGAGGGAACCTCTTGCCGGGAGCTCTTCTGGATTATAAGGATGTATCCGACACATCCATCCTTATTACGTCTCCGGGCACAGGGACTCATATTATCCAGCCTGTAATAATGAAAACCCCCCGCCCAAAAACATTGTCCACCGTCGTTTCGGCCGATCCGGCCATGGGCACCGTTGCCGGTGGAGGCGAATATTCGAAGGCTCCTTTCCAGATTACGGCAACCCCAAAAGCTGGCTATGATTTCGAACGCTGGGAGATCATTGGACAGCGCGCCGGATGGGAGTCGAAAATGCCGACCGTATATAATGTGAATTCGGCCTCTACATCTATTACCCTGAATTACAACCACTACCCGTTCACCTTTAAGGCGCATTTCAAACCGGCTAATACAGCGAAAATAACCGTGCAAACTTCCGGGACCGGAACCGTCAGCGGCAGCGGATACTACAAAGTGAATACGCCTTTTACCATTAAAGCCACTCCGAATCCCGGGTTCATCTTCATTTATTGGACGCTCAATGGCCAGCGGGTCAGCAATTCGGCCTCATACACCCTATCGGTACCGGATACCAACCCAAGAACTTACATAGCACACTTTGCAGACGCAATTCCCGATTATACTTTAGATCTTAGGTATTATCTGGGAAGCGGGTTGGATAGCCAGACATCTTTGGACTATATCGATCCAAACGGCACGCCGCGCACGGTTTTCCTCCACTCGATGCTGAATTCCATCACCATTAAAGGCGGAACGACTCCCAGATTGAACATGCAAATCATGAATATGGAAGGCGGCACTATTTACTGTATGTACAAAGGGCCTGACGGCTCTGTCCGGGATTTGACGGGCAGCGACGTACTGGACGCTTTCGATTTGCCCGACCTCAAAGGGAATCCTGAAATTATCATTCGCGCTGAAACAGACGACTTCAGACAAGAATTCCAGTAAAACCCCACACCCCTCATTCTACAATGCCCGCTAAAATAGCGGGCATTGTTTCTTCTATTTCCTTCGTAGACCAGCCGCCGCAGCTTAAGGCAACTTATAATCGCAAACATATACATAATCGAAATCGAACTCCGTATTATAGCAAAATATCTTCCGGGCCTTTTCGTCGACTATGTATTTGTCAAAATATCTTCCCAGGTCGTATTTGACGACACCTTCCCCACCCCAATCATATATCTCCACGAACGATCTTACAGAAATCCATTCTTCACCGTCGTTCTTGTATTCGTATTTAAAGGCGTAAATGTAGTCGTCCGTAGCCCGGAGCAGCGTCAAGCTCTCCCCTTTTTTCCGCCCGGCCATATCCATTTTGTTGAGCTCATCCAGCGTATAGGTCTCTCCCAGGGACTTTTCCAGTTCGATTGTCCCGCCCGGATTCAATTTGTAAAATTCCATCCGGAACGCATCCGGATAATAGATGACCAGTTTTTTACCGTTGGCAGCTACCCCGGCACGGTTGTAAACACCTCCCTGTATCTCTATTCCGCTTTTGTTCTGCGGATCACGGTAGGAAATACCGAGCTGGCCGGTGTGCGACAAAAGGGGAAGCTCCTGTATGGTTTCTCCCTCTCCATTCCATATCGTCATATATCCGTTTGCCGACATATCCTTCCAATCTATCGTTAAGGGATAATACCCGATCCAGACCGAATCGCTGATGATATAATTAAATCCTTTCCGGACATCGCGCAACCTTTTTTGCGTATAGGAATCGTCCAAAAGGCTTATCACCGATAAAGCCCCTTGGGCCGTCCCGTTGTTGTACACATAGAGATCATCATTCATCAGGTTTCCCTCGGCCAGACGCATGAATTCTGCAAAATCCTCCGGCCCTCCTCCCTTTTGGCCGAAATCGTACAGGAAGCGGAATTCCGGCAGTTTGTATACGTAGAACACATTTTCGGTGAGGGGGCTGAATATTACGGCTTTGTCGCCCGCTTTAGTCCAATCTTCGACCTGGACTATCTGGTTTATCTTTATGCTGTCAACCAGCAAAGGGATCGGCTGGGCAAAACTATCCGAATACTTTTCCCCGGTTGTACAGCCCGACAATAGAAATACGGCGATCGCAGCACTGACGACAAGAATCTTTTTCATGGTAAATGTTTTATGCTTTTTTAATGAAACATTGCTTTTACCGATGACAATCTTGCAGAAAAAAAATAACACGAAGAGCCATATTTAACACACATTGCTCCTACCCTTCAAAAATTTAGGGGCGCAGTATATCCGAAAGCTGTATATTCGCATGGAACGCAATACTTACGCGCCATGTAAAAATACTTCTTCCTCTCCCGGCTCCCTCTGTGCGGACTTGCCGCATCGGCCCAGGAGAATGGAGAAAACACCCCTGCCAGGGACAAGGAATTATTCGGCTATATACCCAGTAATTATGCAGATGCCTAACGGCACGCACAAAATCTACAATAGAAAAGGGGCGTCTGTATTCGACGCGCTGTACACCATCGAGGCAGACGACAATATATAGACCGTTTACAAAGAGGGCGCTAAAAGCTATTTCGACATCTTCTGCACCGTGGAACGCTCGAGCGATGGCTGCAAAATCTACCAAGGGAGTTCGAATTCCGTTTTCAATATACTTTACACGATCAAAAGGACGGACAAAGGATTTAAAGTATACAAAGGAAATTCGTTTTTCGACTTGATATACTCTTATCAACGGGACTAAGCAGAGATTTTACTTCCAAATCCCGGCGCATTCCCGGTGGGATTTCACTCACCACAACTAACCACAATCCCGCGTTCCCTTTTTGAAGGAAGCCAATAAATAAACCCATACCCGAGCTTTCTTGGCATCAGGCTTGCGCCGCATCTCCCCATATTTCGGTCACTCCATACCGGCGGAATACCGCTTCGATCCGCTCTACCTCGGTCATCCGGGGTTCTACCCGCCCATACAACCTGTCGTACCAGGCTGGAGAGGATGTAATGTTCAGTGCTTTCATCAATTCGAATTTTACTTCCTTGACACTTTTTTTCGGCAGGTTGTCGAAACCTCTCTGGAAAGAAAATCTTTTCATTTTTATGCAAGTTTTGAAATTATCTTCGATTTTTTTATTTCATTTACTAGTTTTTACCTTTATATTTATAGACTCAAACTAGTAAAGCAAATTTAGGGTTTTTGCTTTAAATAGGCAAGTATTTTAAAGTAAAAATTGCAAGTAAAATATCAAAAGGGCAAAACATTATAAATGAAAGATATAGTCTCCAGAATAGAACAACTCTTGAAGGAACGCAACATTTCGGGTTACAAATTATCCAAAGCGACCGGCGTCAGCGAGTCGGTCATATCGCGGGTTCGCAATCGGAAACTCAATCCGTCCTATGAAGTTCTGAGTCGCATAGCCATTTACTTTAACATATCGAAACATTGGCTGGAAACAGGCGAAGGGGATATGATACTGTCTTCCGATTCCATCTCCGAAAATCACGGATTTTACAACCCCAACAGCGGAAAAGGGAATATCGATGTCCGGGCAGAAGTAATCTACCGGAATATTCTCGAAGAAAAAGACAAACGGATCGAAGATTTGGAAGCCCGTTTGAAAGACAAAGAAGATATCATCGCATTATTGAAAAGGCAAATATCCAAACAGTGATTAATCTATTGATAAATAAAAACCCTGCGGAATACTTCGCAGGGTTTTTTGCTCTATCCTATCAATCCATGTAAACTTTCAATCCGGAATAGGAAGATTCTACGGTCACCGGCCTATCTATCGACTCGACGTCCACAGTACCGGACACTTCCACGCTTCCGGTCACATTTACAGGCTCCGGAAGGCTGACGACCTCCACATACAAAGGGTTGAGCCTGCTGGTTCCCGGGCCGTCATCGGCGGCGGTATTCGAAACACGGTTCCCGGCCATTTCCCCGGAACGTGTCAAATGCGGCGTATCCGCTTTTACAGGAGCGACCAATCCGAATTGCCCGAGCACGATAATAGTCAGGCAAGCGGCGATCACGGTAAGTACGGTTTTAGTGTAACGGTCTGTTCTCATATCTGCATCATTATATTAAAGGTTATTTTGTTCGTTTTCTTTTACACTTTCCCACCAGCGGGGATAGACCCGGACCGTATCTTTCAGCCATACGGGCTCGCCGATAAGCGGGGTAACCAGCTGGAAATCCCCTTCCCGGCGCGCGGCAGCCACCCGCTTCAAAGGATCGTCCCACGTGTGGTAAGCGAGCGCATATTTTGAATTATGCACCGGGAATACGGCCCGGGCTTTCAGATCCCGGCCAGCCTGCACCGTTTCTTCCGGCGTCATATGGATGTATTTCCAACCGTCCCCGTATTGGCCAGCCTCGAGCAAAGCTAAATCTATTTTCCCGAACCGCTGGCCGATAGCGGCAAAATGGGTGTCGTATCCCCCGTCGCCCCCTAAAAACAGCGTATACGAAGGCGTCTGCCATAGGAATGAAGCCCACAGCGATTGGTTGGGGGAAAGTCCCCGGCCGGAAAAATGGCGTGCAGGCAGGCAGAACACCCGGAAACCGGCATCGAGTTCCGTTTCCTCATTCCAATCCATCTCCACGATCTTTGCCCGGTCGAATCCCCATCGCTCGAAATGCTCCCCTACCCCCAGCGTGCAGACTACTTTCCCCACTTTTGGTATCAGAGCCCGCACGGTAGGATAGTCCAGATGATCCCAATGGTCGTGCGTAATGAACAAATAATCGATAACTGGCATATCCTCAGGGCCGTAAATATCCGTTCCTTCGAACGCCTTATTGAAAAACGGCACCGGGGAGGCCGCCCGGCTGAACACCGGATCGACCAATATCCGCCGCCCGTCCGCCTGTGCCATATAGGACGAATGGCCGAACCAAACGACTACGTCCTCTGCCGGATCCAAGGCTTCCAGATCGGTTTTTACCGCCGGTATCCCGGCTGCGGGCTTCAGATTTTCCGCCTTGCGGAACAGGAAGCCGAAAAAAGTAGCGAAAAACCCCTTATCCGAAGTCAGTTGAGGGGTATGGTGAATATTTTGGAAACGCCCGTCCCGGTAATTGGGTGAGTTTACTATCCTTTCTTTCCTTTCTCCCCGGGGGATCCTGCCGAACTGCGGAGTGCGTAGGAACGTAACGACTCCCAATGCCAGTACGGCTACAATGCCTATAGTTATCCACATGGTCTTTTTCCTTTTTTTCCGTTTTACCATTTTATGTCCTTCGTTTGAAAAACAAATATAGTGAAAGGTAAGAGCAATCGGAGAAAACTTGTTTTGGTAAGATCGCCGAACCGCCTCCTATATTCTCCAAATATAGTTAAAACTGAAAGCTATCCAAGCCCGCTAAAAAATAGCCGGAGCATATCCTATCATTATATAAAGGTACAGAAAACATTTTTTTGCCGGGCACAATCCGGTGAAAATGAAAAAGATTTGTTTTTCTTCCACATTTTGCTTAACTTTCATACGCATTTGGGACTTTCTTTCCCGAAAAGGCCGTTTTAGTTCCGCTGTGGCGAAAACCCGGAAGAAAAGACGCCTTGCCGCGGCCAAAGATAAATCCTGCGAATAACCCAAAATAAACTTAAATAATTAAACGTATGAAAACTGTAGTAGATTCTTTGAATTCAGCCATCAAGAACTGGTGGCTTTCCATCATCCTGGGAGTCCTGTACATCGCGCTTGCCATCTGGCTGTTCGTCAACCCGCTGGCAAGCTATATGGCCCTGGCCATCGTGTTCAGCATTTTCATGTTCGTCAGCGGTGTCTTCGAGATCATTTTTGCCGTTTCCAACCGGGCACGCCTCACCAGTTGGGGCTGGTATTTGGCTGGCGGCATCATCGACCTGCTTATCGGGATCATGCTGCTGGCCTCCCCGGGCCTCAGTATGGCCGTACTCCCGTTCATCCTGGCCTTCTGGCTCATGTTCCGGGGCTTTTCGGGCATCGGACATGCGATGGACCTGAAACGGTTCGGCTCCAATTCCTGGGGTTGGTACCTGGCCATCGCGATCCTGGCCGTGTTGTGCTCCATCGGTATCATTTGGGTGCCGGCAGCAGGGGCTTTCACGTTCGTGTTCATGGTAGCCTACGCCCTTATTCTGTTCGGGATATTCCGGATCGTGGTCGGCGTCGAGCTGAGAAAGCTCAAAAAAGGAGAGTAACCCCATTCTCCAAAATCACAAAAGGCAGCCTTACAGGCTGTCTTTTGCTTTTACAGGCAAATCTTCAGGGCCTTATTTCACATATTTCCGGATCTGTCCGACTATCGTTTCGTTGCCCACCACCTGCGAGACACCCCTGTGCCCCTCCAATTCGGATACGATCCCGCCTGCCTCCCGCAGGATCAGGTTGGCCGCGCACACGTCCCATAAATGCAGGGAGAATTCCCAATACCCATCCAGAAAACCACAGGCCACGCAGCATATATCGTAAGCCGCCGTTCCCATCCGCCGGATATCCCGCACATGGGGAACGATCCGGGAGAGGTTATCGCTGTTGTTATCCGGGTTAACATCCTTGTCGTACGGAAAGCCGGTGGCGATGACCGAAGTATCCAAGGTCTTCTTATCGGAAACATGGATCCTTTCGGGCTCTTCCTCTCCGCATTTCAGGTAAGCGCCCCCGCCTTTAACAGCCGTAAATAGTTCGCCCACATAAGGTGCGAATACAGCCCCGACGATTGTCTCCCCTTTGCATTGCAGGGCTACCGAAATGCAGAACAAGGGCAATCCCTGGCTGTAATTGGTTGTTCCGTCCAGCGGGTCGATAACCCACATATACTCGCTGTCCTCATTTCCCCGGTATCCGCCTTCCTCGCCTAAAATCTTATGGTCAGGATACCGGTCGAGGATCGAGCGCACGATAAAATCCTCACTTTCCTTATCGGCCCGGGTGACTACGTCGTAGACATTGGATTTGGTGCGGATACCCAGATCGTTCCCCCGGAAGTAATCCAGTTGTATTGCGGCGGCTCGTTTTACTATACCAACCGTGAAATCGAGAAAGTCTTCATACATATCTTATTCTTTTTTAATCCGTTATTTAGAATTCCCCCATACCATTTCATCTTTTAAAGATATGAATAAATCGGCCTGCCGGAAAAGCTTCCGGCCTACAATATGTTCACAACAAACTTTATCTTTATTCGCAATATTCTTTCAAAATTAATAGTCATATACTTTCTAATATTTAACAAAAGTTATATCTTGGACGAAGCAAACGGCTGTATTTTTTAACGCTATACCGCTCAACTATACCAATAACTGCTAAAACCTACCCGTAGACGGGACCGCCCGGGATAGGACATTTCCATACCTACGCTTTCCTACGGCCATTTGCACATCGAGTCATTATTTTATCATTCACTAAAACGTTTTTATCATGAAAAAAATCCTTTTCCTGCCGCTGGCAGCCCTGTTATGCTTCGGATGCTCCAAAGATGCCTTACAGAGCGATACGCCGGCTATTGCCAAACAGGAGGCGGCTACCGTCCAAGAATACGTGGAGGTTGCCTTCAACAATTATGTTTCCGGTGGCCTGATCAACGAGTCTTATATCGAGTACGTGGATGAGTATGGGCAGCGCCAGACTTTGTACCCCACCCTGTTGACTACCTACATTCACGTAGCGAAAACAGGTTATATAACGGTAAATATTTTCGTCAATGCGCCGGGCGGGGCCTATCAGACTATTAACGCCTCAATATCGGCCAGCAACGGTTTTTACCGGGATTTTACAGGAGCCAATCCTATAACCGGAGGCGCTACGATCGACATGGTCGATATATCCGGCGACCGGGCGACGGTAACCCTTATGGCAGAACTGGAGTGATAATATAGAAATCACAACAGGTCATCGACGAATCCCTTTTTTAAGGGTTCTTCAGTAACATCAGGTTTCCGTGTTCGACACGGAAACCTTTTTTGCCTGAAAACGAGATCATGTAGTTATTCCGGCAAACAATCATTTCCGTCCTTTATCGTGGGATCAGTGAATATATGGCGGGCACGCAATCCTATAGAAGCAGCGGTTTTCAAGATGCTGAAAATCAGATAAAAACTACAAAATCAAATCTACATGTTCAAAATTCCACTGCCTGGTTTGTGCTATTTTAGAACACCTCCATATCCCCATGCACTTATACAAATAACCCCCGGTTACCCGGGGGTTATTATGTCAGGATTGTACCAGAAAAAGACAGTATCTATTCTCCGGCCTGCAATGTGATCACGGCTGTATTATCCCGTTCCGGCTCGATGGTCAGTTCCCGGGTAGTTACGATCTCATTATATCCGCTCAGATCGATATACTGGTTATCGGAACCGCTGATGAAGCAATTTATATATTCTCCGTTTTTTCTTATATCGACATGCAGCGTTACAGGAGTCCCCCGCTTTATGTCGAAATATGAGGATATTGTCGTAGGACGAAGAGTCTGCTGCTGGCCATCAGGATCGATGTACGTGAGATACGTCGCCGATGTGTAATAAAAGTCGTCGACGTGGTTATTAAACGTCATGCTGGTTACTTGCGCCGTCGATTCAAAAACAGCAGTATAAGTAGCCCCCTCCCTGGATGTGATCCGGCCTGAGTACACGGGTTCCGTACCCACGGTCACAGGCCCGGTACTATAGGTTGATTTTACCCAACGGTCGAACCTGTACCCGTTTTCAGGCTCCGCCGTCAGGGTAAATCTTGTTCCTACGGGAATATGCAGTCCCATATGCTGCCAACCGGTCACCTCTCCGCCCTCTGTCCATTCGAAAACAGTCCGAGCTGTGGCGTCCCGTGAGAAATGGGCCATATACCTTATGCTGGTAGTATCGCCAGCGTTGTAATCTTTACTCAAATCCAATTTAAACGTATAATCCAAGCCGGCTCCTTCAACCTCTACTCCGCTTTTAGTCCAATGAGAAAACCCATAGGGGCTATCATCCTTCAATGAGGCCGATATCGTATGGTTCTCCCCGATATTGACTTTTCCCCCGCCAGCCACCTCCCCATATTGGGGGGTATTCGATTCTACGATGACCCTCCTATACATGGGTCCTATTTGCCTAAAATTAGCTTGGATTACATAGGTTTTACCACCATGCTCCTCCCTTGTCCAGACAGAATAAGCCCTATATAGGCCGTCGACACCACCGCCGTTTATTGTCGGGTGAACATCTCCAGGAGACCCTCCCATTTGGATAAATCTATCGAACACAAAAGTGTCGTTATCTTTTAAGACTTTAAAACTAGCGCTTTGAGGAGGAATCACGGTGGCTGAACCCGGAGAGATCAGCCCTTTAATATTAATATCCTGATTCGTTTGAAAAGAGATTTTTACCGGACAAGTGTCGCATGATTCTTGGGTGTTCGCACTATTCATTGGCAATGCGCTTTCCGAGATATTGTCTCGCGAACAGAAAGTGAACAGCGGAAGCAGTGTAATTAATAGTAGTAGTTTTTTCATATCGTTTAAATTTTTAAGGTTATTAGATGCTAATATATAAAAATATACTAAAAAATAGTACGCATAAATATAATTCAGCATACCAAATGTTTCCTTTCGAATCTAGCGCGCCCACCTTGCCATATTCTTATAATTCGGAACATACCTATTTTCCCTATTCCTGCCTTTCGGAGGAGGTCAAATAAAAGCAGAAGAAGTCCGCCCTCCGCCCCATCGCCTTTTCAGATGGAGCGACACTCAAGGGGGCTCCCCTTTGGCTGTACATTACAAGGCCCGAAACAGGCAATAAAAAAGCCCCTGAAACGACATTCAGAGGCTTTCAATTAATTGTATTTCAACAACATGAATTTTTGTGATCGAGGCGGGGTTCGAACCCACGACCGGCTGATTAGAAATCAGCTGCTCTATCCAGCTGAGCTACTCGACCCGGATGAAAAAAGCCGCGGAACTTCTGCGGCTTCATCACTTAGTCGGGGTAACAGGATTCGAACCTGTGACCTCCTGCTCCCAAAGCAGGCGCGATGACCGGACTACGCTACACCCCGAGGCCCTTTTGGCGGTGAGAGGGGGATTCGAACCCCCGGTACGGTTACCCGCACGGCAGTTTAGCAAACTGCTGGTTTCAGCCACTCACCCATCTCACCTTATTTTCAAATAACGCCGCTCAAGACGGCCAGAGGGCTTGTTCTGTGCTTTTATGCGAGTGCAAAGATAGGCTCAATTTCCCATTTGGCAAAACAAAAACTCAAAAATGTGCCCGTATCCGGGGTTTTTCCCAAAAAGCGCTGCGTAAAGGAGCGGGTATCCGGAAAATATCCTATTTTTGTTCCATTAAAAAACACGATTTCATGATGGAAATGATCTTTATTCAGTTGGCGTCTTCCCTGTTGAATATGCCCGCAGCTACCGCCGAACTCAAGGCCAACGCTCCCGTACAATCCATAAACATCATCAACTGGGAGCAGTTCGACTACCGCCCCGCCGTTACTTTCCGGGCCGGCTGGAACAAGGATGGGTTGCTGATCAATTTCCAGGTGGAAGAACAACACATCCTCTCCTCCCACACTACGCTTTACGCCCCGGCCTATCAGGACAGTTGCGTGGAATTTTTCTATTCCCCCACCTCCGACAGCAGCTATTTCAACCTCGAAATGAGCTGTACCGGCTCCCGTTTGTGGCATTTCAAAAACGCCGAAGGACAAAAGACCGTCTTCGACGACAAAGACCTCGAAAAGATCGTAATAAAGACTTCCCTGCCCGAACGCACCTTGATCGACGACAAGAATGGCGGGAAATGGGAGCTTACCGTATTTATCCCGGCCGAATGCCTGCCGGCTGGATTCCTGGAAAGCGGCCGCGAATTTACCGCCAACTTCTACAAATGCGGGGACAACACCGTGCAAAAACATTACCTCACCTGGGCGCCTATCCATACCGAAAAGCCGAGTTTCCACCAGCCGAAATATTTCGGAAAGGTCACTCTTCAATAAACGGCCATGGACACGTTGGAGATCCGGGAGTACAGCCTTTCTTTGGGGCCCGAAGTGGAGGAATCCACGCCTTTCGGGGAGGAATATATCGTTTTTAAGACCGACGGCCGTATGTTTGCCCTGGTGGACATCGAATCCTCCTGGATGGCCGTCAAATGCGACCCCGACAAAGCCGTGGAGCTGCGCGAACAGTACGAAGAGGTAACCCCGGCTTATCATTTCAACAAAAAACACTGGAACGGGATCGACGCGCCGAAAGTCCGGGGCGAACTCCTGCGGGAATGGATCAAGGGTTCTTACGACCTGGTGCGGGCCAAACACGCAAAAAAACGGAAAAATTGATCGCGCAACTATATATCCTATGAAAAAAGCGGCGTTTCTCTTCCCGATCTTTTGTATAACGGCCATTTTGGCCGCCTGCGGGGGCAATAAAACCGCAGAGGACACGTTCGCCCGTCCGGTGGTTCTCGATGCGCCGGACAGCATCGCCATAAACCAGATACTGGCCCCGCTAATATGGCGTACTGTCGAAGATAAAGTAGTGATCCTCTCCCAAAAGACCGACAGCGCCTTTTTCGTATACCGCCTGCCCGGTTTCGAATATCTTTATTCCTTCGGGGCTAAAGGCGAAGGTCCGGACGATTTCTCCTACCCTTACCTGAGGACACAGGATGTTTCCACATTGCCTTTTTACCTCGAAGACCTGAATAAAGGGAACCGGTATACCTATCTGATAAGCGATCGGGGGGCGAAAAAGACAGGGGAAAGGAAAGGCAAACTATATAATGTACTTTTCTACGTCAACGATTCCGTCACATTTCAATCGAATTCCGATTATTCCGGGGAATATTTGAAAAGCTATTGCAGGACTATTACGAAAAATGAAGCCACTATCGATTCCCTTATCCCGCTCTCTTACTATAAAAGTTTTAAAGTCTCCCATTTCGACGGCGGGGGAATCGGCATCTCCGGCCGGTATTACAACGACCCCCAGTTCGTTTACAACAACGGGCGCCTGGTAATCCTGTACGGGGACGTACGCCGTACGGACGTGTACGACATTTCTGCGGATGGAAAGATCACTCTCAAACAGTCCTTCGGGGACTCCAGCACCTCGGAGCAGATCAATGCCATGAATTTGGAAAATACGCAAAGCGGCGAATCCTATTACGGCATACAGGGAACGGAAAAACATATTTACGTCCTCAGCGGGGACTACCGCAAAGAAGAAGAGGGGCGGAAACTCCTGAAAAGCTATGTGGAAGTGTACGATTGGGACGGTAATCCGGTCAAAAAATTCGATTTGGGGGGCGCCTTCAACCGCTTCCTGGTAGACGAACCGCATGGCAAGATATTCTGCTATGATTCGTCGCAGGATTTCGAGCAGGTATTTGTATACGACTATAAAATATAAATTGATATCGACGAAATGAAACCCACGTTATTAGTTCTGGCCGCTGGCCTGGGAAGCCGCTACGGCGGTCTCAAACAAATGGAAGGCTTCGGACCTTCCGGAGAGACGATCATCGACTATTCGGTATACGATGCCGTCCGTGCCGGATTCGGCAAAGTGGTCTTTGTCATCCGGAAAGACTTTGCCGATGATTTCCGGGAGCGTATCTCCGACAAGTACAAAAGCCGCATCGACGTCCGCCTGGTCTACCAGGGCCTGGAAAATATTCCCGAAGGTTTTACCCTAAACCCCGAGCGCAAAAAACCACTGGGGACGGGGCATGCGGTATGGTGCGCTTCCAAAGAACTGACGGAACCTTTCGCCGTAATAAACGCCGACGATTTTTACGGCCCTTCCTCTTTCCGATTGATGGCCGATTACTTGTCGACCCTGGACGACAGCAGCCTCGGAGAGCAAATGATGGTGGGTTACAAGCTGACGAACACTCTGTCGGAAAACGGCACCGTATCGCGGGGGGTGTGCGAGATCGACTGCCAACACCATACCCTGTGCAGCATCACGGAACGCACCAAAATATACAGTACCCCGGGCGGAGTCGTCTATCTGGAAAACGACGTCGAATATCCCCTTACGGGCAATGAAGTGGTATCCATGAATATGATGGGCTTTACTTCGGCGGCCGTAGGCTGTTTCGATAAGGGCCTGCGGGAGTTTCTAGAAAAAAACAGCCAGGAGCTCAAGAAAGAATTCTATCTGCCCTCCGTACTCAACGACCTGGTGCAGAAAGGGCATTCGCAGGTAAAAGTACTCAAGACCGAGGAGCAGTGGTACGGGGTCACTTACCCCGAAGACCGCCCGGGCGTACTGAGCGCCATCGCACGGATGGTAGAAAACGGTATTTACCCGAGTCCATTATGGTAATAACAAAGAAGCCGCCGTGTTTTATTACACAGCGGCTTTTTTACGCACAAATAGGTTAATTAGAATTCGTCGTAAGTCATCGGGTAATTCGACTCCCCTACCGAAACTACTACCACATAGCTATCGTCCGGGCTGGATACCGGCTCTTCAATCGGCACGTGAATCGAAGACGGAACTTCGTCTATGTGGCCTGTATAGAAACCTCTGTAACCACCGTCCGGATGCTGCTGAGTATCGTTCGTGTGTACCTTGATACCTATATATGGCTTATCTCCATAATAAATAAAGCCGGAAATTACCAGATTGGACGAAGATGTCACAAGTTCATGGGTAGCTACGCCATTTTCGAGTACAAGTTCCTGCGGATTCTGGTTTTCATCCATATAATGGACAACCGGAAAACTGTAGCCATCGCCCCAGCGGGAAGTAGCCCAGCCTTTTAACGAAATGGCAACTTTTTGGGTGGCAATTTTTGCCGTTTGCGAGGCAGCCATGTCCGGACCGGCAGTCATGGCATCTTTTGAGCAGCCTGTGAACATCAAGGCCACCAGCGGTAATAACAAGAATTTTTTCATAATTACACATTTTAAAGGTTTATATATAAAAATATCTGTTTTCCTCAGGTACTACACAATTTAACCGCCCATGCTTAAACCGGCCAGCCAAGGGGGAAAAGAAAACTTTCTGATTAGCTCCGCTTATTATGCCTAATATAAGGATAATATCAATATATATTTGTTAATTATCCATTATTTTATTATAGACCAGCTTATAATCCATGAAACAGCCCATTGGTATGCGGTATTTTATACAGAAAGCCCATTTGCCTAATTTAAATTGTAACATCCATCCTCAGGACGTACATATTCCTCTTTTTCATCCCCTCGCAAGAAGATATTCGGCGCCGTGCCACCGGCGCAGCGACAGACTGTTCCTTACTACTGGAAGAGTCCCTTTCGATCCCGTAAGTATTCCTCACCCTCGTTTTTCCCGGGTAGCCGAAACTCGGCGCTGTTGTTTGTGAAGAAAAAGTAGTTTTTTTATGATAGGAGTATAGGCAGCGCCTTTCAACCCCCGCTAATTACAGAATAAAATTTAAATTAACAAAAAAAATAATACTTTTTTTTATGATTGAGTAATAAAAAATCCCGCAGGCAGCCCTGCGGGATCGGTAAAATAAATATAGGGATTTTACTTCGCCAGATTATACTCCTGATTGATCCGTTTTACCGCTTCCAGCTTGTCCCCGCGAAGGAGCGAACGGGCGTTGAAGTAATTTACTCCTTTGGCTCCTTTTTCGATCGAAAGCTTGGCCGCACGGTACAGTTCGTCTTTGGTCAGGTCGGGCACGAACAGGCCGGATACATACCTATTTTTACCCTGCGTCTCACGCACTCCGTTCTCCACGCTGAACCCGATCCAGTCCACTCCTTCGAGGTAGAAAGAATTATAATTCATCGGGCAGACGATATCTATGTCCCAGGCCGGCCAGTCCTGGTAAACCGTCATCCGGGCTCGGGTGGGATACGGGAATACGGCGGCCGATACTTCTTTCCCTTTGGCGTGGGTTTCGGCGGCTATTTCATTGACCAGCGACGATACTTCGTTCAGGCGGAACTGGAGCCACTCAGGGCTCAGCCAAGGCTGTTTGAGTTCCAGCGGGGAATACCCGAAGATCTCCTTGAACTGCTCGATCGCTATTGGATGGTACCCGAAATCATATTCGGCCCGATAACCGTCCTGTTCGATTTTGAATTTGTCCCGCTGCAATTTGCGCCCCAGGATAGCATCGTTATAACGGATAAAGTCCAAATGCACGGAAGCAAGTCCGTCCAGCGCCGCAAAAGAAGCCGCTTTGTCCTTTACGTGCTGGCGCGCGCCCGGGGAAGCGGGGCTGAGCCACTTGTAATGTTTCACGTAAGGATCGTATTCCAGGCTGTTATACCCCAGTCGGTTGACGTCGAACCATTCGGGGTGCTGATAGGCCACGCTGTCCCCCGGAGCGTTCATCGAGAACATCCAGGCATGCACTTTGGCGCCTTTATATTTCTTGGCCGCTTCGATATAGCGGGCCGTTTCTTCGGGTGTCCCGCACATATAATAATTCTTGATGCCGGCCTCGTCGAAAGGCTTCATCCATTCGACGATCTCTTCGACCGTCGCTTTTTTGTTCACGTCGTCCCACACGCCGAGCGCGATCTTCTGTCCGGGATCGGATTTTTTGCGGTCTTTGCAGATGCCGGGGACGGAAGCTCCCGCCAGCAGCAACACCGCCAGGATAATGGATAAGGTGTGTTTCATGGTAGTTGGGTATTGATTGGTTTTTTACTCAAAAATTTATGGTACAGATTTACCGGGAGTTTCCCGCGCGGATCGAACCGAACGCGGCACGCATATCCTCCACCTTTCCTTCCGACAGGTACACATCGTAGTGGAAAGTCATATCCTTGAGCACGGCGAACGTACGCACCGGAGCAAAATAGGAGCAGGCGCCTCCATCCGGGCCGCCCACTCCGTCCCCCGGAAACCGGTAAGCGGTACACAGGGGTGTCCCCGGCGTATACACGCCTATCCCCCAACCCGTACTGTCGGCGTAAGCGCCCCATTCTTCCGTGCGGGTGTGTTCTTCGTTCGGCCAACCGGGTACTACACAGGTCAGCGTATCTCCCGTCCAGGGTTTTTCCCCGCCATAATACACCATGTAAGGCAGGTCGAAATCCACGAATACGGCCGGAAGTTCCTGATGGGCCGCGGGATGATCGGAAGCCCCCTCCCCGGTATTATGAAATGTATAATGGATATGAACAATATCGCCTTTTAGGGTAATTCGGGCCTCCATTTCCGCTTCGGCTACCGGACGGCCCGAAGCCCAATGCACAGGCTGCGAAACAATACGCAGGGTATCATCCTCTATTGCGAAGGAAAGAATGCGGGCTTTTTCTCCGTTGCTACCCCCTCCCTGGATGGGATTCCATACCCAAGGCTTCCCGTGCCAATCGCTGCCATCGGGTTCGCCATAATAGGATTGTTGGATAAAGCGGCCTTCATCGGCATGGTTCAGCAGGTTTCGCCCGTGGGCACCGGAAAAATAAAAAATGCTCCCGCCCCGGGCCAAATCCACTCCCAGGCGCACCTGCCCGTTGGTAATATAGTACTTATCTCCCTGGCGTTCCCCGGTAATAGGATCCAGGGCTGCCGATCGGTTTTCCCGGCAGGATACTGCCATGCCAAAAATGATGATTGCCACAGAGAGCATTAAAATGCCCCGAAATGCCTTTTCAGATACTATACGACCTTTCATAACCTAATGATATTCCGAAGATTTTCTATTTGAACAAATATAACACAACCCTGTGGCATTAACACAATATTTTCCGGGAAAAGGATATTTTTTCCTTTTCATTTATTTTCCCGAGGTATTTTCTGTCGATTTTTCATTGTGTTTATCCGTCACAGGGTGTCTATTGATTATTTTTCAAACAGTTTGAATAACGCTTTTCGTATCTTTGTCGATCCCCGATAAAATGCGATAAATGGCCGTTAACGCGATCGAACGAAAGTCCAAGATGTGGAACCTGTGGCACGGTTGTCATAAACTGAGCCCGGGGTGCAAGCATTGTTACGTGTATCGGGGTGATGCCAGGCGGGGTGTGGACAGCCAGTTGATCACCAAAACCAAAAGCTTCGATCTGCCGATCCGGAAAAAACGGAACGGAGAATACAAGATACCTCCGGGTACGATGGTCTATACCTGTTTTACTTCCGATTTTTTTGTGAAAGATGCCGATCCGTGGCGCGCGGAAGCCTGGGAAATGATACGCCAGCGCAGCGATCTCCGTTTTTTTATGATCACCAAGCGGATCGACCGGTTTTACGAATCGCTGCCCGCAGATTGGGGCGACGGCTATGAAAACGTCACTATTTGCTGTACGGTCGAAAACCAGGACAGGGCGGATTACCGGCTGCCGCTCTACAAAGCCGCGCCGATAAAACATAAGATCATTATCTGTGAACCGCTTCTGGAACGGGTCGATCTGTCTGCCTACCAGATCGGTTTGTGGGTAGAACAGGTCGTGGCCGGTGGGGAATCGGGTTACGAGGCCCGCCCATGCGATTTCAGCTGGGTAATGGAATTGCAACGCCTTTGTGTAGAACAGAACGTTTCGTTCTGGTTCAAGCAAACCGGCGCCCGGTTCATCAAAGACGGAAAAACATACCATATAATTCGCCGTCTACAGCACTCCCAAGCCCGCAAAGCAGGGATAAATTTCAATGCGGCAAAGTAAATCGTGTTCAAAAATTGGTGATCTGCAATCTACATGAAAGCCTAAACCCTCTCATTTGGCAATCCGATGCCTATTTTCGCGCCGTTTACCCTATGAAAATGCGTCCTACCGTTTTTTATTTCCGACCCTTCCGAACTACCCCATTAAACGACTTTTTTCGTCTCGTTTTTTTATCCTATTTTTGTTAGATTAACCCAAACATTCAAACGCCATGGAATACCAAATAAAGCACGACACCGGCGCAAAACGATTTGAAACCACGGTAGACGGCACGGATGCCTTCCTCGAATACAGCCTGAGCGATGGAATACTGGACATACGCCATACGATCGTCCCCAAACCGATAGAAGGGCGCGGGATTGCCTCCAGCCTGGTAAAGACCGCCCTCGAATACGCTCGGGAGAACAACCTGGCGGTAAGGCCGTCCTGCTGGTATGCGGACATATATGTCCAACGGCATCCCCAGTACGCGGACTTGCTGGCCTAACCCAGGCTTTTACCGGCGTGAAATGCCTGTTTTTACAGGCTTACCTAAAAAACGGTTGAATTTGAGATCCCAGCGCTGCTATTCTACGCTGGTGATGGTCGCGTCCGGAAGTTCCTGAATGAAAGAAAACAGTCGGGGCACTTCCTTGCGGCGGCGCATCTTGATGAACATCGACACGTTGTAGATCGTCAGTTCTCCATGCTTTTCCTCCTGCGTGGTATAGCTGAGGATCGGGTATTTATGCCGGCATATTTCGTCCATCACCTTAGCCAGGTTCCTCCGATCGGTCGTCGTAAAAGTGAGCGACAAGCTGCGCAGCCCCACGTTTTTGAACAGCACGGTAAGCAATTCCATTCCCGCCAGGGTCAGCACTGTGGCAGCCGCCCCCAGGATGTACATACCGCCTCCTACCGCCATACCGATACCGGCCGTAGCCCACATTCCCGCCGCCGTAGTAAGCCCGCGGACGAACTGCTTTTGGAAAATAATGGTGCCGGCACCCAGGAATCCAATCCCGCTGACGATCTGGGCGGCCACACGGCTGGGGTCCAGCCCCACACCCTCCTTGCCCAGCACCCCTGCAAAACCATACTGGGATACGATCATGAACAGAGCACTACCCAACGATACCAGGAAATGCGTGCGGAATCCGGCCTCTTTCGCCCGGTATTCCCTGTCCAGTCCGATGACGGCGCCCAACACTCCTGCCAGCAGTAAACGCCCGATAAATTCCCATTCCATGCTTTTCTTGGTTTAATACGGTTCTGATGCAAATATAGTGAAAGCTGAGAGGAAACGGAGGCTTGCTCACAGTTTCCCGAAGCGCATCCTATATTCTCGAAATATAGTGAAAACCGGGCGCCATTCAAACTCGTTTGAAAATAGCCGAGGCGACTCCTATTTATGCGCCCTGCCCAATGAATTATTCGTATCCTTATTTCAGCAGATTTTCTTTTGCGCCGGGAGCGTGCTGAAAAACAGCTCCGACTATCTGGCAGCTATCCAACTCGTTGCAGGCGCCGCAGGTATCAAATCCCTTTTCATGTACGCATTTGCGGATTTGGCAATAATCGCTACAAAACGCAAATTTCACGCCGCCCGTACGACAGCCCATACAATTGATAGTAGTGGCTGTAATCTCCGGTGCATTATTCATTATACTCCATTTCCGGGCAGTCTTTTCCCTCAGCTCATCGTCATTCGTGACTGTGGCTATGCGGGCATCGCAACTTTCACAATCCAATCCGCAGCAGGCAATCAATTGTTTCATCAATCAGTTGTTTTGTATCGCAAATATAGCGGAAACAAGACGGCCTGCAAAGGTTTTTCGCTTTTTGCTTATCTAGAGCCATTCTCTTTCCGACAGGCCGCCCGGAGCCGCAGAACGGGAAAGAATTCTTTTACCCCTCTCTTGCAGGGAAACGGAAAATGCCGTACCTTAGTACATCGACCAAAACTATAACTCTTGCAAAAATGGATATCAGAATTCCCAAAACGTCCAAAAAACGCGTGGTGATAGTCGGCGGCGGTTTCGCCGGCCTGACGATCGTAAAAAAACTGGACGGCAAACGGTTCCAGATCGTCCTTATCGACCGGAACAACTACCACCAGTTCCCGCCCCTGCTCTACCAGGTGGCTTCGGCCGGACTGGAACCCAGTTCCATCTGTTTCCCTTTCCGCAAGCTTTTCCACCGGGAAAAGGACTTTTACTTCCGCATGGCCGAAGTCCGGGAGATATGCCCTGAAAAGAACAGCATCGTCACTTCCGTCGGCGAACTGTCGTACGACTACCTGATCCTGGCCGGAGGGACGACCACCAACTATTACGGGAACAAGGCTATCGAAGACGCCTCCCTGCCGATGAAAGACGTCCGTGAGGCGATCGCCCTGCGCAGCTCCCTCCTGCTGAACCTCGAGCGCGCGCTGGACGACGAAGACTGCAAGGAACGCCGTGCGCTGCTCAACGTGGTGATCGTCGGCGGAGGTGCCACCGGGGTGGAGATCGCCGGAGCGCTGGCGGAAATGCGCCGTTTCATCATCCCGAAAGACTATCCCGACCTGCGGGCTAAAATGAACGTATACCTGGTGGAAGGCACCAACCGCCTACTCGGTGTCATGTCGGACAGCGCTTCGCGGAGTGCCCGCGAATACCTGGAAAAAATGGGCGTGAAAATCCTATTGAACAAGCGGGTGACCGATTACCGCGAGGGCAGCGTCGTATTCGACGGCGGGGAGACCATCCCGACCAATAGCCTGATTTGGGTAAGCGGCGTGACGGCCACCCGTTTTGAAGGCATCCCAAAGGAAAAGACCGGCCGGGGCGGGCGTATCCTGGTAGACGCCTACAACCGCCTGAAGGATTCCGACAATATATTCGTTGTGGGCGACCTCTGCCTGCTGCAGAACGAGAAATACCCCAACGGACATCCCCAGGTGGCACAGGTAGCTATCCAGCAGGGAAAAAGGGTGGCCAAAAACCTGAACAACCTCTCCAAAGGAAAAGATATCGAACCTTTCCATTACAAGGATTACGGCACGATGGCCACTATTGGGCGCAACAAAGCCGTCGCCGACCTGAACGGGATACACCTTCACGGTTTCCTCGCCTGGGCTATGTGGCTGACGATACACCTGCGGTCTATCCTGGGAGTAAAAAACAAATTCATGGTGTTGTTCAACTGGATATGGAACTATTTCACATACGACCAGTCCACCCGGTTCATCTTTTTCAACCCATGCCGCAAAGAGGATAAAAGCCCTTGGGACAGACCCAAAGATTGTTTTGAAGAATAAGTATTTCATACTATAAGAATTTCGCCGGAGAAGTTTCTCCGGCGAAATTCTTTTAGAGTCCGGACTCCGAACGTGCAAAAATTGTTAATCCCTTCCAAAAATAGCAATCCGTAAGTATTTATCCCTACCTTTAAGAAATTACACCCGAACAACCCAAAACCTTAAATCCAAAAAACCATGAAAAAGAAAAAGAGCCCTCTTCCGGCTATCTTGCTGGCCGTATTGGCGGTCATCGTCATCCTGGCGGCCGGACTGGTTGTGCGCACGGCCACTTACCCGTTCGCCAAAACCCCGGCGCAAAGCAGCGCCCAGCCAGTCCGGCACCACCCGTCCACCCATTCCCTGGAACGCTTCGCAGGAGGCATCCGCATACCGACAGTAAGCAACGAAGTCGACCGGGAAACGGACAATCCTTTCGTCCGCTTCAAAGAATACCTGCGCCAGTCCTACCCCGTAGTATACGCTAATATGGACACCCTCACGGTAAATAAGTACGGACTACTGTTCCACTGGAAAGGGAAAGACCCTTCGCTCGGCCCTATTTTGTTCTGCTCGCATTACGACGTAGTGCCCGTAGTGGGATACGAGCCTGTTCCCACCCCGGCGGACTCCGTGATTTTCCAGCCCAACGATACTCCTGCCCCGCCCCTGAACTATTTTTCCACCCGGTGGGACTATCCTCCCTTTTCCGGGGACGTGGTCGAAGGCCGGGTATACGGCCGCGGAACGCTCGATATGAAAGGCATGCTGTTCGGCATCATGGAAGCGGCCGATACGCTGCTTAAGGAAGGTTTCACGCCCCAGCGGGATATCTGGTTCGCTTTCGGGTTCGACGAGGAGATCGGCGGCACGGAAGGAGCCCTGAAAATCGCCGAATATTTCCGGGAAAAGGGCCTTACGTTCGCGGCCGTCTACGATGAAGGCGGCATCGTCGCGGCTCCTGGCTTGGGCGGTATTTCCATCCCCATGGCCTTGGTCGGTACGGCCGAAAAAGGCTTCTGTACGATCCGTATCGACGTACGGGGTACAGGTGGACACTCTTCCATGCCTCCGGCCAAAGGATCGCTCGTTCAGGCGGCAGAGATCATCGAAAAGCTCAACACCGATCAAGTGCCCGCCCTGATGACCCCGCCGGTATCCGCCTTCCTGAAAAACGTAGGCGGCACGATGGGTTATGCTTCCCGGCTGGCCATCGCCAACCAATGGCTGCTGGGCGGCGTGTTGACGCGCAAACTCTCCGAAACACCCGCTACCAACGCGCTGATCCGCACGACGACCGCCGTTACGATGGCTAAGGGCAGCGATGCCCCGAACGTCCTGTCCTCGGTATCGGAGATCGTGGTCAATTTCCGCATCCTTCCCGGGGAAACCGTGGCCGGGGTGGAGAATCATGTTAAAAAGGTTTGCGAAGGATACGATACCGATATTACCGTCCTTTCCGCCCGGGAACCGTCTAAAACGTCCGGCACGGATACCCGCGGGTTCCGGATGATCCGGGAAAGTATAGCGCGACTGTACCCCGACGCACGGGTCACGCCTTATCTGACCATCGGAGGAACCGACGCGTACAAATACCAGACGGTGAGCGATGACATATATCGTTTCATGCCCGTCTGCCTGAACGAATACGAACAGCGAACTATCCACAACGAGAACGAATTCATCTCGCTGGAAAATTTCGGGAACATGATCGAACACTTCCGGTATATCATGGCCGGGTTCTGAGCGGAAGTTTGCCCCGGCGGTTTATATTGGCTACCTTTGCGCTTTTTGTAAACAAGCCATGGAAATCAACGTATTGAAAAAGGACTGCCGGGACATTTACCACACGCCCATCGTGCAGCAAACGGCATTTTGGTCTGAAGTAAAGAACCACCAAGGCCTGGCCACCAAAGCTTTCGACTTTAAAGTGAAAAACCGGGATATATATGCCGGTGTGGGAGGTTATTCGAGTACCGCCGCCGACCTGCTGGTGGTCGAACGCCCCGTCGGCCGGGACAATTGCATCGCATACGTACCCTACGGCCCGGAGATAGAACCCTCCGAAGAGAACCAGGGCCGCTTTCTGGAGGAACTTTCGGAGATCATGCGTCCGTACTTGCCCAAAAGCTGCATCGCCGTCCGTTACGACCTGAACTGGCGCTCGCACTGGGAGGGGGAAACGCCGGAGAAAAAATTCCAGGAGTTCAACCTGAATTACAATACCGTCCAATGGAACCTGCGCAAGAGCAATTGCGACATCCTGCCATCGGCCACCATATTCCTCGACCTGTCGCCGGCCCCGGATGAGATACTCGGGCGGATGAGGCCCAAAACGCGGTACAACATCCGCCTGGCCCAGCGCAAAGGGGTACAGGTGAGAAGGGCCGGGATGGAGCAGATCGATATCTGGTACGAACTCTACAGGGATACCGCCCACCGGAACGGGCTTTTTGTCAACGGTATCGAATACTTTGCCTCGGTCATCGCCGCCCGGGCGGACGATACTTCCTCCCCGGCCCATGTGGAACTGCTGATCGCCGAACTGGACGGGGCGCCGCTGGCCGCCATGTTCCTGGTAATAGCCGGCCATCGGGGTACCTATCTCTACGGGGCATCCTCCTCTGAAAAACGGAACTGCATGCCTACCTATGCCCTGCAATGGGAGGCCATTCAACTGTCCAAAGCGCTCGGGTGTACGGAGTACGATATGTTCGGCGTGTCGCCGGGCCCGCAGCCGTCCCATCCGATGTTCGGACTGTACCAGTTCAAGACCGGGTTCGGCGGGGAGCTGTTTCATCACTTGGGCTGTTGGGATTACCTGCTGGACGAGGACAACTATTCCCTGCTCCAGTTGCGGGAAATGCATATGCAGGGATATTATATTTAGACTTGTTCTTCTGGATTTCCATTCGCATTCCGTCGGGCAAAGCAATAGCCCTATAGTTATTTTCAATTGGGAAAGCAGGGCATCGGGCAAATAAATTCCTTATCTTTAGAGAGTAATAAAACGAAAAAGATCCGGCTATGAAAAAACTGATCTTCCTTATCCTCTCGGCATTTCCGCTTCTATCGGCGGGACAGGCTATCTCCGGCGGCGACGCCATTCTGGGTAAAAAATGGTGGACGGGCCCCAAGCAGGAGGCCCAGATCGAATTTTTCCGCAATCCGGGGGATTCCACGTTCTATGCAAAGCTCGTATGGATGCTCTACCCTGACCTTCCGGACGGATCCCCGGCGCTCGACGTCAAAAACCCCGACCGCGCCCTGCGCAGCCGCCCCATGCTGGGCATGAACCTGATCGATACGCTCGCTTATAACGGAAATGGACAGTGGTTCACCCGCCGCATGTACGTCCCGGAAGAAGGGATATACGTACGGGCGCATATCACACTGGAAGGCGATGGAAACCTGGGCCTGCGGGTAAGTAAACTCGGAGTAGTGGTCGATAAAACGTTCGTAAAGGTGCCTCCCGCCGCGGCCGGTACGACAAGCTCGCTCTGAAACAGGCCCTATTTTTCTTTCAACGGCTGGCAGACGGGACAATAGTACACCGCACCTCCCAGATAGGCTTCTTTCACGATTTCGCCCCCGCAGCGCGGGCAAGGCGATTTATACGTATTTTTGGAAAGGAGGCTCCTGTAGCCTCCCCAGTTGCCCAGCATATCCTTTTCCGTATCGCGGCCGCCGCCGGCTGCCATAGCCGCCAGCGTATCCTTCAGCGCGAGGAATAAAGTCCCCCACTGCGAATCGCTGAGTGTCGAGATTTTCCGCTTGGGGTGTATGCCGGCTTCGAACAGGATATCCTGCAGCACGCCGTTGCCTACCCCGGGAATCCTCTGCTCGGTACCCAGCAGCGCCTTGGCAGAAACGTCTTTCTTCAGGCTCCGGACGATTCCCTGAAAATACGCTTCGTCAAAACGGGCGTCCAGGGGCGGTATTTTGGTCCGGGCACCCTGGTAATACGGGTTGTCGAACGTGCCGGTATAGGCATAAATGCCCCCGTACATAGCCACCGTAAACACCAACGCGCTCCCGTCCCTCATCACTACGGCCAACTGGTGCTTGATCGGAGCGTCTTTTTCCGACTCGAAATAGCGGATATTCGTCCCGTCTCCGACCAACAAATGAGTGTCTTCCCCGAAATCGATCTCCACAAAAGCGCCGTAGCCTTGTACGGCCTTTACCGTTTTACCGGCCAGCATTGCAGGATACGACTCGGGATCGCCGTTATACCAGGTGAATTTGTGCGGGCTGGTGGGAGGTATTACTTCTTCGACGGTCTTGCCCACCAGCAGATCGGCCCCCTGGCGGGACAAGGTAAAGGATTCGGGTATTTCGATCATGTGTCTTCAGATATTATACAAAAGCCCGAAGCAGGCCTTCCGGGGTAAAGATAGCAAAAATCCGAATTTATCCGCCGGTGCGCAAAAATGACAAGGCCGGCATACGCCGGCCTTGTCCCATTTGGGTATCCCTTTCATTTTTTCACTTTCCGCCCAATTTTTTTTCCACTTCCTCTTTCGGTAGCTTCTTCGTGCAGAAAAACCAATCGTAGCAGTGCATATCCGGATCGTCGCTCTCCATCCGCTCCTGCGCCTCTGGGCACGAACCGGCCGTAGGGACTATCACTTCATCGCCCGGACGCCAGTCCGCCGGCAGGGACACTCCGAAATTGTCGATCGTCTGCAGGCCGATAAGCGTCCGTTTGATCTCATCGAAATTGCGTCCCAAGGCCATCGGATAATAGATGACCGCCCGCACCACGCTCTTAGGGTCGATAAAGAAAACGGCGCGTACGGCGGCCGTCGTACTGGCTCCCGGTTGGATCATCCCGTACAGGTTGGCCACGTTCATCGACAGGTCGTCAATCAGCGGGAAACGTACGGCGATATTTTTCATCCCCCGGTATTCGATCTTGTCGTGGATCGTGCGCAGCCATGCGATATGGCTGTGCAGCCCGTCCACCGAAAGACCTACCAACTGGCAGTTCAGCTCCTCGAATTCATCCTGCATCTTTCCGAAGGTCATGAATTCGGACGTACATACCGGCGTAAAATCGGAAGGATGGCTGAAAAGGATCACCCATTTTCCCTGGTAATCCACCGGGAATTTGATCCGTCCCTGCGTAGTCATCGCCTCGAAGGAAGGGGCTTGTTCCCCGATGCGGGGCATTGAATTCGTTTGGTTTTCCATCTTGCTAAATCTTTAGGTCGTTAATTTCTATCTGTACGGCAAATTTACGGAAAATCGAAAGGAAATACGCTACAAACCAGTCAGATAAAATCTATATCCCCATCGGATTTTTCTATTTTAAGATAAAATCAAAGATGCCGTTTAACGGAAAAAGCTGACCAGAAGCATCACATTGAGTATCGTCACCACCCCGCCGATGGTATAAAGCAGGTATTTGGTAAACGGCCGGTTGCGGTATTTTCCCATCACTTTTTCGGACGAGGTGAGCCGTACCTGCAGGAAGATCGTGAACGGAAGCTGGATACTGAGGATCATCTGTGAATAGATAAGCCCTTTGAACGGATCGCTTATCACCCATATCAGTAGGCAAGCCACCACCAGGGAGATGAGTACGCCCAGTCGGGAGTGATTGTCTTTGATATCGTACGGTTCCTTGAATATTCCGGCAAAGATGGAACCGGCCGCCATCCCCGAAGTGATGGTCGAAGCGATACCGGCAAACAGGAGGGCTACGGCGAAAATGATCGTCGCATGGCTTCCCAGCAGGGGAGTAAGCAACGAATCCGCCTGTTGGAGCTCTTCCACGGGCGTCCCGTGGACAAAGAACGTCGTGGCCGCCAGCAGGATCATCGCACTGTTGATCGCCCAACCTATACCCATTGAAAAGATCGTATCCACGTATTCATAACGCAGCTGTTTGCGGATGACCTTCTCGTCGTTCAGATTCCACTGGCGGCTCTGTATCACCTCCGAATGGAGAAAAAGGTTGTGCGGCATCACCACCGCCCCCAATACGCTCATAATGATCACCATCGACCCTTCGGGAAACGAAGGCGTCACCCACGCCTTGGCCGCTTCCGGCCAGTCGACGGACGTGAGCGCCAATTCGTAAATGAACGACAGCCCGATGATCGATACGAATGCGATGATCCATTTCTCGATCAGCCGGTAGCTGTTGGTAAAGAGCATGATCAGCACGAAAACCAGCACCAGTATCGACCCGATCCGCACCGGCACACCGAACAGCATTTGCAGGGCGATAGCTCCGCCCAGTATCTCGGCCAGGGACGTGGAAATAGACGCCAATACGGCCGAACCCAGCAGTGCCCGTGAAGCCCGGGGGCGCAAATGGGCCGTGGCTGCTTCGGAGAGGCACAAGCCGGTGGCTATGCCCAAATGGGCTACGTTGTGCTGCAGAATGATGAGCATCACCGTGGAGAGCGTCACCATCCACAACAGGGCATACCCATACTCCGCTCCTGCGGCCAGGTTGGACGCCCAGTTGCCCGGATCGATAAAACCGACCGTCACCAGCAGTCCGGGGCCGATATACTTGAATATCTCGAGCCCGCCCATACGGGGATGGTGGCTGCGGCGGTCGAACCGGGAACGGATGCGCTTTATCAGGGATGCCATATTTTTTGAAAATGCATGGCAAAGATACCACATTTACCGGATAATGAGGACTGTCCGGGCGGAATATCCCGGAGTGCTTTTCGGCCAAAAATTAACATAAAAAACAGCGCCGGAAAAAGGGGAAATGCAGATATTTAGGCTTTGAAAAAAGGTTCCCGGGCATATTCCGGCGGCATAAGGCCGAACCCTTTCACAATGAAACACATATAAAACATACCGACAGATGAAGCAAACTCTCACCTTCGATGTTTCCACCATTGCCTCCACCGAAAGCCGTATTAACGTCGACGCTTTCGACCGGAGCATGGAAGCCTTCGAAAAGAAACAGTACAGCGAATCGTTCCTCACCCTGCTGGATTACATCAACCCCGAACTCCGGACAAAATTCGGGAACGCCGCCGGGGACGAATTCCACATCCCGCACGGGTCGATCATAGTGAATATAAGCCTCAAAGACAACCGGCTGGACATTTCGGCTCCTTTTCTGGCCCTGCCGGAAAAGAACCGGGTGCCGCTGCTGCGCCAGGTAGCCAGCCTGAACATCAATAACCTCGACCTGACACGTATCGTCCTGCGGGAAGACAAACTGTACTTCGAATACGGATGCCCATTGGACATGGTCAACCCTTATAAGATATACTACATTTTGAACGAGATCTGCCAGACGGGCGACCAGTACGACGACGAATTTTCCACTAAATTCGGCGCACAGCGCATTTACGAGCCCAAGATCACCCCGTACGACGCCGCAACGGTAGACCGGGTGTACGACGTGATCCAGCTCAGTTGCCGGGAGTGCCTCGACGCGGTAAAATACTTCGAGGGGGAGCGCAAATACAGCTATGCCTGGAACATCCTGGCCAGCACGATGCTCAAAGTCCTGTATTTCGCCCATCCGCAGGGCCAGTTGTTCAACGACCTGGACAAGGCGGTCAAAGAACACGACCGGGAGGACATTCCCCTGCCGGAGATCGTGGCCCGCGGAAAAGAGACCGTCGCCTGGATGCAGGGGCAGAGCAAGGAGCAATTGGCTAAAGATCTGTACTTCGTGGAGACGTTCGTACCGGCCAAGCGCCGTTCCAACCTGAAGAACATCCAGGAAAACTTCAAGAATACGTATACCAATGCCACGAGTGCCCTGGAAGGGGGCGACTACATGGCCTGCTGCGTGATGATCGTCTACAAATTCTACGAAATGTACTATTACAACGACGTACAGGACGACGTCAACGCCGTGGTTGTGCGTGCGATGAAAGCAGCCTCGGCCAAACCCTGGGAGGAGGCTGCGCCTATCTTACAGGATGCCTTGGACGATATTATGGAAGGCGAACTCGACCTTTTGCCCGAAGACGGGGAAGAAGAAGAGGTCGATATGTCGGCCTATATGCAAAATATGCAGGCGTTCCAGCAGCAAGCCCTGGCCATGCAGCAACAGGCAATGGCCAATGCCCAGCAGGCGATGCAGGGCGTCGATATGGCGGAATACATGAAAAACATCCAAAAGATGATGTCCTCCATGATGGGCGGGGCTGCCGGCAACGACAATACGGACAAAGAATAAAAACCGAAACGAACCATGGAACAGAACATATACAACGCAGTTTATAAAATCAACCATGCCGGGGGTTCCGGCAGCTGTTTTTACCTGAAACCGCTCGGGCTTTTCGTGACCAACTACCACGTGGTGGAAGGATTCCGTAAGGTCGCCTTGCAGGACAACGACCGTAACGCTTTCCTGGCGGACGTCGTGCTGGTCAATCCGGAACTCGACATCGCCCTGCTGAAAGGCCACGGCGATTTTTCAGCCCTGCCGGAGATCGCCCTGCCCCAGCGCGGCGAGGTATCGATCGGACAGCGGGTCAACGTAGGCGGTTACCCGTTCGGGATGCCCTTTACCGTGACCGAAGGAACGGTTTCCTCCCCGAAACAACTGATGGAGAACCACTATTACATCCAGACCGACGCCGCGGTCAACCCGGGGAACAGCGGCGGCCCGATGTTCAACGACAAAGGCGAGCTGGTGGCTATCACTGTCAGCAAATTCAACGAGGCGGACAACATGGGCTTCGGTATCCCGGTGGATACCCTCCGGACACTTCTGGACACTTTGGAAGGATTGGATACCGACGCTTTCCACGTACAGTGCGGCAGCTGCGACGAACTGATCGACCATACGGAAGAATACTGCCCTTCGTGCGGGGACAAACTGCCGGAAAACGTATTCAAGGAGTATTCCCTGACCGACCTGGCCGTATTCTGCGAGGAAGCCATCCGGGATATGGGCATCGACCCGGTATTGGCCCGCGTAGGCTACGAATCTTGGAAATTCCACAAAGGCAGCTCCGAGATACGGATGTTCGTCTACCAGCGTTCGTACCTCTTCTGCACGTCGCCCATCAACGTGCTGCCCAAAAAGAACCTCGAACCGATACTTACCTACCTGCTGGGCGACGACCACGGGCCGTACAAAATGGGGATCGAAGGCAACCAAATCTACATCGCCTACCGCGTCCATATCTCCGACGTTTTTTCCGAACATGGCACAGAGGTAAAAAAGAACCTCACCGATCTGGCTTTCAAGGCTGACGAACTGGACAACTACCTGGCGGACACTTTCGGTTGTGAACTTTCGGAATACGCCAAAAAAGACGCCGTCTGAAACGACAGCAACTTTATACAATCAAAAAGGCCGGGCTTTTCAGCCCGGCCTTTTTGATATCATAATATCTGGCTCATGCTTTCTTCTCACACCGGCGGACGAAAGCCACCGGATGCCGAATGACCTCGGCGGTCTGTTCCGCCGAGTATCCCTGCGCCAAATAACGCCGGGCGATGACGGCCATCGACTCGCCGATCTCTATCATATGTCCGTCCGGGTCGTAAATGCGCACTACCCGCTGCTGCCAGTCGTGTTTCTTCGGCTGATGGACGTACTCTATGCCGGGGTAGTTGCGGAGCCGCTCCAGGAAAGCGTCGAAATCGTCCGTTTCGAAATAAAGCTCCATATTCCGGGGCTTTTCGCAAAGAGAATTCCCGGGTATACCGGTCAGTCCCGCAAAATCCTCCTGCACGGCGAACCCGCCGCTGAACGTCACGTTCTTTCCCAGATCGAGTACTACCCTCTGTCCGAGCAATTCCCCGTAGAATTTTTTAGATGCTTCTACGTCCTTTACGGCAAGCAAAGCCACTTGGTATCTTATGTCTTTCGGTCGTCCCATCTTTTTCTTTGTTCAGAAAGGGAATTATAGGTCAAATATCC
Organism: uncultured Flavobacteriales bacterium; assembly: GCA_959608625.1. Classification (GTDB taxonomy): domain Bacteria; phylum Bacteroidota; class Bacteroidia; order Flavobacteriales; family UBA1820; genus Merdimorpha. Next base: position 28,506 of record CAUHQV010000005.1, on the reverse strand, counting down.
AGGTTGTACACGTATATCTTTTCAAAATCTTCGTCCCAGTTGAACGCGTACAGCTTGCCGCTACCGACCATCATCGAATTGACTGCTTTATCCAGACGGTATTTCTTCACGGGATTGCCGTCCCAATCGTACACCATCACATCGGCAGTCTTTACCAGCCGTGTTCCCTGGTCGTCCATCTGATAACCGGCTTCCAACACATACAAATATTTCCCGTCGGTACGCGATTCGTAATACTCCGTTCCTTTCTCCCGTCCGTAAAAATCGGTATTCTTCAATTCAGCGGCCGGTGTTCCGTCGCCCCATGTTTTCTTTAAGACCAGTTTACCGCCCAAAATATCGTAAAACTCGATGCGGCCCGTTTCCGGATATACGGCAGCATATTTTCCCCCGTTCTGTACGCCCCAGGATTCGTTCTCGTAATACCCTCCGACACGTTCCGGGTGGAGCACCGCCTGACTGGCAGCCGAATCGAGCACCCGGCCGGTAACCATGTCCCGCAGGTACAGCAATACGGCATCTCCTTTTGCATTTATACCGTCTTTTACCATCAGGGAATCGGTAGGCGGGACAGGGGCGCCGGAGGATCCTCCCTGCCCTATCCGTTTCATTGCCCGGACTACCAATCCGGTATCGGTCGCTGCAAGGTCAAAAAGTATCCCGCTACAGGTAATTGAAAAAAGGCCGTCCTGCTGGTAGCGGTTCACCATTTCCGGGTATACGGACGGTATCTCGCCCGGGCCGTTCCCTACGCGGAGTCCCTTATACAGGAATTCGACCTCCGGAAAGCGGTATACGTAGGCCAGGCTATCGCCTTTATCGGTAAGCAACAGCATTTTATCCCCGGATACGGCATATCGGCGGGGCTGCACGATCTCCCGGATAGCGATACTGTCCGCCCGGAGTTCTTCTGTTTTCCCAAAACCGTTCGCATCGGTCTTACTGCCTCCGCATGCGATCGAAAGGCATGAAAATAGTCCGGCAAAAACCGGGATAATCCAGGTCGTTTTCATAGTCAGTAAAATAGGTTAGTTGGCAAAAATAACTCAGAGCCCGAAAAGGGCGTAATACTGGCCGGTTACGTAATCCTCCAACCAGGTGTAGAGTTCGTTCATCTGCTTCACGTCCACCTTCCCGTCTTTGTGCCACTGTTCGAGTACAGGTTTCGACCGGGCGAACACGGCTTTTTCCACCGGTTCGAGCAGCTGCATATAGCCGGTTCCGGCCGGATTGAAGATGAGTTCCCAGTTGAAATACTCGGAAGTCCCCATTCCCTGCGTGTACGAGAAAATGCGGCTGCGTAAGGTCATGGCCTTGTCGCACAAAGGCGCTACCCCGCTCTTTTCATCCCATAGAACCATAGGGGGGAGTTTTTCGGCATTCTTCACCCACAAGGGCACAGCCACTCCCACCGGAGGGTAATTGAACAAAGTCCACATCGTGGTCAGTTCGGGGGATTCTCCTTTCTTGACGCCCTGCACCACCACGGAGCTGCCCGTGCTTTTGCGCGGGATAAAATCCTTGTCCGGGAACCAGCCTGTGGTCTTGGGTTTGTTGAAATTGCCGTCCCGCAGGTCTATCCCCAGCATCTGGTTTTTAAAGCAGCGCGCCAGGTCGGAAAATATCCATTCAGGAGTGATAGTTCCCGTCGCGCAGTTGCGCATCAGTTCTACATCCTCGTTCATAAAGCGGACATAGCCGGCCCCGGCGTTCAGTTCCCCGGAAAACGAGAAATTGGTCCGGGCAATATACCCTAATGGGGCATCTTTGGGATCGTTGGCATCGAACATCACATACTTATAGTAGCCCACCTCAAACATGGCCGCCCCGCCTTGGGCATCGATCACGCCGAAATTGGCCTCTATCAGGCTCGGCTTGGAAAGTGTATCGAGAAATACGCGGAAATCCTCGATCGTAGCGCATACTTCCAGCGCCCGTGTCATCACACGACCGTTGGCATCGCCGCGCTCCTCCCCAGGTTTTACCTCCACCAGGTTGTACGACTGGGTGTTCATGATGGAAAATCCGGCGGAGTTCGTCCCGATCCAAATTTCGGTCGGGTCTTTTACGCTGTTGACGATGGCAATAAAAGGATATTTTCCCCCGGTAAAGTACTTCACCGCGTTCTGCACATTGCCCGTATCGCGGTTTTTCCACAGCAAGGGACGCCCGTCGGGGGTTATTTTGCCGGATATCACGGCCGAAGTACAGGCGGAAAGGGCACCGGGAACAGTCGTTCCCGCCAGGAAAAAGACGAAAACCAGGAGAGCATATTTTTTCATGGGTCGAGTGTTTTTATTACAGGTCGATAAATATAACCATTTTTTACTACCCAAGGTAGTCTTTTTTCAGTTCGTGCGCCTTCGGTCGACGCGCCCACAGGATAAACCAGGCAGCCGACACCGCGACGCAGGCCATTCCTAAAGCATATGACAGCCCGGAAGAAAGTCCGAGACCCTCCGGCGCGATAAAAATATAGGTAGTACACACAGCCGTCATGAACAGAGCCGGAACGAGCGTCACCCAGTAGAATTTCCTTTCCCGGTATAGCCAAACCGTCACCGCCCAAAGGGTGAATACGGCCAGCGTTTGATTGCTCCAGGCAAAATAACGCCATATTTTGGCAAAACCGTTGGTATCGTTCATACTGTAGAACAGAATAGCCATCGCCCCCAGAAACATCGGCACAGAGATATACAGGCGTTTGGCCACGCTTTTTTGTTCGATCTTCAGGAAATCCGCCACGATAAGCCGGGCCGACCGGAATGCCGTATCGCCCGAAGTAATAGGAGCCGCTATCACGCCGAGCATAGCCAGCACGCTTCCTACCGTTCCCAACCAGCCGATCGTGATATCGTTCACCACTACGGCCGCATTCGATTCGCCGAAACCTTCGCGGTGGAAAAAATAAGTGGCTGCCGCCGCCCATATCAAGGCGACGATCCCTTCACAAACCATCGACCCGTAAAAGATAGGGCGCCCCTGCTTTTCGTTGGTCATACAGCGCGCCATCATGGGCGATTGGGTGGCATGAAACCCGGATATGGCTCCGCAAGCAATAGATATGAACATAATGGGGAATATCGGCAGGCCTTCCGGCTGGGGATTGGGCATGCCGTCCCACAATTCGGGAAGTTGTGGATGGTGGACGAAAAGCATCACCAGTATTCCCAATGCCATGAAAAGGAGTGCGGCACCGAAAAGCGGGTATATCCGGCCGATGATCTTGTCTATCGGCAGCAAAGTCGCCAAAATGTAATAGATGAACACAACGACTATCCAGAACGTGGCGTTCAGGTGGTCGGGCGTGAGCCGGGCCAGAAGTTGGGAGGGGCCGTCGACAAATACGGCACCCACTAGTATCATCAACAACACGGTAAATACGCACATAATCTGTTTGGCATATTTACCCAAGCACATTCCGATGATCTCCGGCAGGCTTTTCCCCCCGTAACGCAGGGACAGCATCCCGGCCATATAGTCGTGTACCGCCCCGGCAAACAGGGTACCCAGAACAATCCACAGGTAAGACGATATGCCGAATTTAGCGCCCAGGATCGCCCCAAATATAGGCCCCAAGCCAGCTATATTAAGGAATTGGATCATGAATATCTTCCAACGGGGAAGTACGACGAAATCCACTCCGTCCGGATTAGCGATGGCTGGAGTCACTCTATTGGGATCCGGGCCAAAAATCCGTTCCACTACCCGTCCATACACGAAATACCCGGCGATCAGCACTGCCAGGCAAACCGAAAAACTTATCATTTTTTCACTGATTTATCAATTCGTATGCAAAAATACGCAATACAAAATACTCAAAGCCCTTATAAAAACTGTTTTTTCGTGTTTTTAACAGAAACATTCCATTTGAAAACCCACAGTAAAAGCCTTTAAAATACCCGCTCACTTTTCGGACAAAGCATAAAAAATCCCTCTTTTGAGAGATTATAATTGCACCATAGTATTTATTTTCGCAATGTTTACCACAGGTGAACTCATCGTATAATCAACCTGCTATATTTAGATTTCCTATAATTGCGCAACTTTACAAGGATTTTTCCAGTCACTTCCTATATACTTCGTCCAGTGTTTGTCCCTTCTCATCTTTCCATACCAGCCATCCATTATTACTGCTTCCAATGCAGAAATCAGCGGCCGTACTGGGGCTTGAAAAAGTCTTGTCTGCATCCATAATCAATTTACCGTCCTTTTCTTGCGTATATTCATTGATAAATTCCTCCCGCTTTTCTTTCCATTTATTCAGAGATGGGACAGAATCTTTTGCTATAATGCTACCTTTAAGTACCGTAAACCCGGAAACATCATAAAATCCTGTAGCATCGCAGCCTCTTCCTTTAGTAAAGAACAAATGTTTGTCTGCCGACTTAACAATATCAAAAATATTGCAACCGATGAACGAAGTTAAAAACTGCAGGTCTTCAGAAAATTCATCCATGCAATCTTTCTGATGTTCCGGAAGATTCGGCGCTTTAGGTGTTTGTTTATTTTCATCGAGTGAAAATCGTTTTGCCTTTTTTGCTCCAGATATTGCCAGATACTCTAAATATTGCACATCGGCTTTTGTCATAGCGCCATCTTTAGATACAAAAACCAGGGCTCTTTGCCAGAACTTCCTAGAGATATGTTCTTTTATCCGTTCCCTAAAATTCTCTGTTTCTCCGATATATGCTTTCGGTTTTGCATAGTCGTCCTCCCCCAGCAAAATATACAAGGCTGGGGTCTGCAATTCTTCACGCTCGTTCACGATGGCAATATTTATTCGGGGTATTACTACCATTTTGCAGATTTTATTACTAATGAAAACATATCGGCTCCCTTGAGGATCCCCGTCAATTAGATAGGTAGTTATTGTTTTGCCCATTTCATTTAAATTTTCTAATGACTAAATTTATGAAATAAAGAAAGTAAATAAACCTATTTTTTAACATTTTAGATCGAAAATAAAAATTACTTTCCAACAGCGGAGAATAGTTTTTCCCCGAACAAACCATTACTTTTTAATTATTTCCCGATGCAAAAACGCGAAAAGATTAGCTGCAACACATTTTGATCCGTAACCACACCGGATATTTCTGACATACAGTAAGTTGCATCTCTAATATCTACAGCAAGCAAGTCTCCCGGAATACCTTCCGACAAGCCCTTCTCAACAGTTTTCACTGCCTCTTCCGCATGGAGAAGCGCTTCATAATGGCGAACATTGGTCACGATGACCTTTCCGGACATATCTTCCACCGATACGAAACCAACCAATCGCTCCCTTAAAGTATCCAACCCATAACCCGTCCGGGCCGATATCCGCACCATATCGGGTGGAAAGCCGGGAATCCCTTGCGGATTTTCATCTATTTTATTCAGTACGACCACCACTCTCTTTTCCGGGTATCGCTCCAGGAAAGACCGGAGACCGTCCAATTCGTTCTCCGGATTCCCCATCGCATCGGCCATATAAACGATCACTGCCGATTCGCTGATCTTTTGGTAAGCCCGCTCGATCCCTATCTTTTCCACAAAATCGTCGGTGGAACGCAGGCCTGCCGTATCGATGAAGCGGAATGACAGCCCGGAAATAGTGATCCTATCCTCTATCGCATCGCGGGTCGTACCGGGAATGTGGGATACGATCGCTCTTTCCTCCCCTAAAAGGGCATTGAGAAGGGTCGATTTTCCCACATTGGGCGCCCCGGCAATGGTAACGGGAATCCCGTTTTTTATCGCGTTCCCCAAAGAAAAAGAATCGATAAGCCCCCGAAGCGTTATCCGGATTCCGGAAAGAAGCTCTTTTAAATGCTCCCTGTCGGCAAATTCCACATCCTGATCGGAAAAATCCAATTCGAGCTCTATAAGGGCTGCGAATTCGATCAGCCGCTCCCGAAGCGAAGCGATCTCTTTGGAGTACCCCCCGCGCATTTGCTGCATCGCCGTAGCATGGGCCGCGTAGGATTCCGATTCGATCAGATCGGCCACTGCCTCTGCCTGGGACAAATCCATCTTCCCGTTGAGAAACGCCCGCTTAGTAAATTCACCGGCCGTCGCCACACGGGCCCCACGGCGGATAAGCAATTCCAACAGCCCCTGCTGAATGAACAAGGAGCCGTGGGTGGAAAATTCCACAATGTCCTCCCCTGTATAGGAATTCGGAGCCCGGAATACAGTAGCTACTACCTCGTCGAGTACATCCTGCCCGTCGGACACTGTCCCGTAATGGGCCGTATGGCTCGCCGTCCCGGCTAGTTTCGTCTTTCCGGAGAATACGCTGTCCGCAATGGAAAGCGCTTCAGGGCCGCTGAGCCGCGCCACTGCTATCGCACCTACCCCCGCAGGGGTGGATAAAGCCGCTATCGTATCGTTAAGTTCCATTTATTCCGGATGGTTTGTCATTATTATTTTTGTTCTGGCTCTCCCTCTTCGCTGAAATACTCGAACAGGAAATCATTATATGGAAAACGCTTCATGTGTATCTCGGCCGCACGCTCGTAAATGAGCTTCCGCAAGGCCTCCACATTTTCCCGGTTACGGGCTGAAATGAATACCGTATCCGGCCCGGTTTTGCCCATCCAGGTCTTCTCCAGTTCGGCTAGGGGAACCTTGGGTTTTTCTCCCGGCAGCAGCACATCGGGTTGTCCGGTGTCGCCCTGGTAGGCATCTATCTTGTTGAACACCATAATGGTCGGTTTGTCCGAAGCCCCTATCTCGGAAAGGGTGCGGTTGACCGAAGCGATATGGTCTTCGAAACTAGGGTGCGAGATATCCACCACATGGATTAGTATATCGGCCTCCCGCACCTCGTCCAGCGTGGATTTGAAGGATTCCACCAGTTCGGTAGGCAGTTTGCGGATAAAGCCCACGGTATCGGTAAGGAGCAAAGGCAAGTTCGCGATTACGACTTTGCGCACTGTAGTGTCTAACGTGGCAAAAAGCTTGTTCTCGGCAAAGACGTCGGATTTGCTCAGCAGGTTCATCAGCGTGGATTTCCCCACATTGGTGTATCCTACCAGCGCGATACGAACGGTTTTGCCCCGGTTCTTGCGCTGGGTAGCCATCTGGCGGTCTATCGTACCCAGTTTCTCTTTCAGCAGCGCGATACGGTCGCGGACGATACGCCGGTCGGTCTCGATCTCCGTCTCTCCCGGCCCGCGCATACCGATACCTCCCCGCTGGCGCTCCAGGTGGGTCCACATACCCGTCAAACGCGGAAGCAGATACTGGTACTGGGCCAATTCCACCTGGGTACGGGCATAGGAAGTCTGGGCCCGGGCGGCAAATATATCGAGTATCAGGTTCGTCCGGTCGAGGATCTTGCGTTCGAGTTCCCGCTCGATGTTGCGCAGCTGGCCGGCGGACAGTTCGTCGTCGAATATGACCACGTCCACATCCTCCCGCTGGGCTATATAATCTTTTATTTCCTCCAGTTTCCCCGTCCCTACAAACGTGCGGGGGTTGGGCGTGTCGACTTTCTGCCAGAAACGCTTGACCACCTCGGCACCGGCCGTTTCGGCCAGGAATTCGAGTTCGTCCAGGTATTCCGACAATTTCTTTTCGTCCTGCTGGGGAGTGACAAGGCCTACCAATACGGCCTTTTCATAAGATTGTTTGCTATGTTCTATCATTTTCGTTCCTCCTACTGTTTTTCCCTGCAGGCGCTTGTGCCGTACAGGGGTGTATCCAACGAATCAACCGGCATGGCAATCCCATTTTGGGACGCTATACCGGTATCCGCGTATTTATTTTCCGTCCTGCCACCTGGCAAGGAGCGGATCAGAACTCCATCAGGAACCTTACCGGGTACCCGTGGAGTTTTTCGATGCCTTTCAGGGCCTTGAGCTCCATCAGGAAAGAGAGCAGGACGACTTCCCCGCCGGCTTTCTCAATGAGCTTCACCACCGCTTCGGCCGTACCTCCCGTAGCCAGCACATCGTCGTGGATAAGGACTTTATCCCCTTTCTGTATGGCGTCGGTGTGTATCTCCAGGCTGTCGGTACCGTATTCCAAATCGTAGGTCATCGATATGGTATCAAACGGCAGTTTCCCTTTTTTGCGTACCGGTACATACCCTACGCCCAACTGATGGGCAATAAGCGAGCCGAAAAAGAACCCCCGGGACTCGACAGCCGCTACCTTGGTCACACCCAAGCCTTTGACGTGGTCACACAACTGTGCGAGGGCTTCGTTGGTCGCTTCCGGACTGAGAAGTAGCGGGGTAATGTCACGGAATATGACCCCCTTTTTCGGGAAATCGTTCACATTGCGGATATAATTGCGCAAATCCATTTTCATCTTCTTATTTCTTGATTTTAATCCTTTTTTCGTTCTTGTTTCAAATGCGGGAAAGGCGCGCCAGCAGGCAGAAATCGGCCAGCGTAAGGGCGGTCATCGCCTCCACTACCGGCACAGCACGCGGCAGCACGCACGGATCGTGGCGTCCCCGACCTTCTACTATGGCCGGACGGCCCTCGGTATCTATCGTCTGCTGCGGGGATACGATGGTCGCCACGGGCTTGAAAGCCACCCGGAACACGATATCCATCCCGTTGGATATGCCTCCCTGCACCCCGCCCGAGCGGTTGGTAAGCGTACGTCCCCCTTCGGTGAGCAGGTCGTTGTGCTCCGATCCCCGCATGGCGGAACCGGCGAAACCGCTTCCGATCTCAAAACCTTTGGCGGCGGGAATGCTCAGGCAGGCGGCTGCCAGGCGTGACTCCATCCGGTCGAATACCGGTTCGCCCCAGCCGGCGGGAACGCCGCTGGCCACACAGGTCACCACGCCCCCTACGCTATCTCCCCGCGAACGCACTTCGCGGATCAGGGCCTCCATTTCGGCCGCCTTGGCCGGATCGGGGCAGCGGACTATATTGTCCTCTATATGCGAAAGGTCGTATTTCGTGTAATCGTCCCACAGGGTTATGCCGCCCACGGCAGATACGTAGGCCGTGATCTTTACACCGGCCGGAAGCATTTGCGCGGCCAGGGCACCCCCGGCTACGCGGGCCGCCGTCTCGCGGGCGGAAGAACGGCCGCCGCCGCGGTAATCGCGCAGGCCGTATTTCTTGAAATACGTGTAATCGGCATGGGAGGGGCGGAATTTATCTTTCATTGCCGAGTAATCGGCCGAATACTGGTTCTCGTTGGGTATGACAAAACCGATGGGCACTCCAGTGGTTTGCCCTTCGAAAAGACCGGAAAGGATGCGCACCGTGTCGCTCTCCTTGCGCGGGGTAGATACGGCGGACTGTCCGGGCCGGCGGCGATCCAGCGCATGCTGTACAGCCTCCAGGTCGATAGGCACTCCGGCCGGCACCCCGTCCAGGACGCCCCCGATGGCCTCGCCGTGCGATTCTCCGAAAGTAGTGAGGCGAAGGTGTTCGCCGAATGTATTTGCAGGCATGTTTTATCCGTTGTTGTTTACCATTTTACCGGCTCCTTGCCCTTGGAGGCGAGGTAGTCGTTGGCCGCCTTGAAATGGCCGCAGCCGAACCATCCGCCGCGGTTGGCGCTCAGGGGGCTGGGATGGGCCGCTTCGAGCACCAAATGTTTGGATTGGTCTATCAGGCGGGCCTTGCTGCGCGCATAGGCTCCCCAGAGCAAAAATACGATGTTTTCCTTTTCGTCCGACACAGCGCGGATGACATTGTCGGTAAACTGTTCCCAGCCGCGGCCCTGGTGCGAACCGGGCGTGGCTTCCCGAACAGTGAGGGTGGCGTTGAGCAGCAGTACCCCTTGCTGGGCCCATCGGTTGAGGCAGCCGGATGCCGGGACGGGCGCGCCGGTCTCGCTCTGTATCTCCTTGAAGATATTCTGGAGGGACGGGGGAAAAGGGACGCCGTCGTTCACCGAGAAGCATAATCCGTGCGCCTGGCCGTAGCCGTGGTACGGATCCTGCCCAATGATGACTACTTTGAGTTGGTCCAGCGGGCACGTATCGAAAGCCGAGAATATCTTTCCGGCCGGGGGATATATCCGCGCGGTTTTGTATTCACCCCGGACAAAATCCGTCAGGCGGACGAAATAATCCGAATCGAATTCTTTTTGCAGCAGCCCCTGCCAATCGGGCGATATCTTTACGTTCATTTTGCCTCCTCCTTTTTTTCATGTTTGAGTTCCACCCCGCAGGTGTGGCAGTACGGGAAATGGGCGAAGTTTTCCTGCCCGCAGTTCCAGCACTTGATATACAGTTCCATCCCGCAATACGGGCAATGTTCGTACACTTTCGGGCCGCCCTCCCGGTATTCCCACGGCTTGACGTAAAAATCACGGCCGCACGACGGGCACACGTGGGCATCGAATGCGCGCTGGGCCACTTCCCCGCGGATACGGCTCTGCCTTTCGGCGGCTTTCTGTTTCAGCTCCGCCCGTTTGCGCTCGACATAGGAGTTGATGTATTTGATGGCATAATACCCCAAGGCCAGCGTCAGCACGACCCCGACCCCGTAGCGCACGTATCCCCCGAAACTGGGCAGGTACGGCACCAGGGCAAAGAAGAACACGTACAGCGAATACAGGGAGAATCCCAGGAAAAGGGCTTTGTATTTGCTGTGGCGGAAACGGATGAAAAACCATACCCCGAGCAACAGCACCGGCAACGCGAAAAGCAACCGGATACCGAATATCTTGAGCTGGTAGGACGTATAGGCCGACTCGTACCTTTCCCGGGCCAGACGGTCTTGTTCCGATTGCAGGGACACAATGTCCTGGCGGGCTTGCAGCACAGAATCGAAAGAGGACTCCAAAGCCCGGAGGGCCGTTTTTTTCGTTTTTATCTCGGACAGGATACCGTCGATAGCCGCCGTGCGGGAGAGTACCTGCCGGTCGTTGTCTTCCTTGCCCAGGGTGCGGCGGGTGGTGATCCAGTTGTCGAACGACTCCTTTTCCCGCTCGTAATCCTCTTGGGATACGGAGATCTCCTTTTCCACATAGGCCATCCGCGAACGGAGCGAATCGGATACCAGCGACAGGGAATCTTCCCGGGCATTCAGCCGGCCGAGTTCCCGCCGGTCGGTGAACGCTTCGTATTCGGGCGGCCGCACGGACGACCCGAGATCGTACAGCACGGAATAGGACAAAAGTATCAGGAAAAGGGCCAGTACGATCGCTACCGCCCAGTTGACTAGCGAGCGGGTGCGGTTGATCTTGTTTTCGTTCGGTTCCATATCTTTAGTCTTAAAAATAGATCCGGTATTCCGGCGCTCATTCGGCGCTGCCGAGCAGGGGATTGTCCTGGCCAGGGGACAGAGTCTCTCCCGGAGCGAACTCTTCCTCGAAACTCTTATTTTCTTTGAGTACCCGCTGGGCGTTGACGGCCTCCCACAACAGGTCTTTCAGCCATACGAGCCCCATACCCGTTACGGAAGAAATGAACACATGGGGGATATCCTTGGGAAGCACGGCCTCGATCTTTTCCATCCCCTGTCCGTCCAGAATATCGCTTTTGCTGACGGCCAGCACGCGGGATTTATCCAGCAGTTCGGGGTTGTATTTTTCCAGTTCGTTCAGTAGGATGCCATATTCTTTCAGCACGTCTTCGCTGTCGGCCGGGATCATGAACAGGAGCGTCGAATTGCGCTCGATATGACGCAAAAACCTGTGTCCCAATCCTTTTCCCTCGGCAGCCCCTTCGATAATGCCCGGAATATCGGCCATCACGAAACTGAGCCCGTCCCGGTAGGACACGATGCCCAGGTTGGGGGTCAGGGTGGTAAACGGGTAATCGCCTATTTCCGGCTTGGCTGCCGTCAAGGCCGCCAGCAGGGTGGATTTTCCGGCGTTCGGGAAACCGACCAGGCCCACATCGGCCAGTACTTTCAACTCCATTACCACCCACCCTTCCTGTCCGGGCGTACCGGGCTGGGCATAGCGGGGGGTCTGGTTGGTGGACGAGCGAAAATGCCAGTTGCCCAACCCACCCCGGCCGCCTTTTTTGACGACGATGCGCTGTCCGTCCTCGAGTATCTCGCCGATCAGTTCCTTGGTCTCCGCATCGCGGATGACCGTTCCGATGGGCACCTGGATGATTTCGTCGCGGCCGTCCGCCCCGAAAGAGCGGCTGCGATGGCCGTTCTCGCCGTGTCCGGCCTTGACATGGCGCTGGAAGCGCAGATGCTGGAGTGTCCACAAGTGGGAGTTGCCCTCGACGATCACATGGCCGCCCCGGCCCCCGTCGCCGCCGTCCGGGCCTCCTTTGGGTATGTATTTTTCCCGGCGCAGGTGTGCCGAGCCCGCTCCCCCGTTGCCGGAGGTCAGGTGTATCTTGACGTAATCTACGAAATTGTTTTCTGCCATCGTTGTATCCTTTTTTATATCCGTAAAACCGGTTCGCGCAAAGGTAGTGAATTTCCCCGTGCTATATATTGCGGGTGAGCACCCGTACGATCTTGGAATCCCAGAAAAATTCCTTGGCGATGATCCGCAGGATGGTATAGGACGGCACCGCAATGATCATGCCGACGATACCGAACAGGGTGCCGCCGATCAGGGTGACGGTGAATATTTCCAGCGGGTGTGCCTTGACCGAAGCGGAATAAACGAACGGTTGGGTGACGAAATTGTCGAACAGTTGAATGCCGATAAAGCCTGTCAGTATCCACAATGTAGTGGGGATCAGTTCCCCCACGGGCATGGCCAGGTTGCTGAGCATCGACAGGGACACCAACAGCGTGCCACCCATCAGCGGGCCGAGGTACGGCACGATATTGAGCAGGGCGACGAAAAAGGCGATGATCACCGGATTGTGTATCCCGAAGCACAAAAGCAGCACCAGCGTGAGGAGAAATATGGAAGTCTGCTGCACGAACAGCCCCAATATATAGCGGGAAAGCAGGCTCTGGGTCTTTTCCATCATATCAGACACATTGGCCTGCACCCCGTCCGGCACTACGGACAGGATAAACGAAGACACCCGGTTGCGCTCCTTGAGGAAAAAGAACATAAAGAACACCACCGCGAATATCAGGGTGAACAGAGAACCGATGGAAGAGACCACCGAGTTCAGGAAGTCCGAAATAAAAGAAAAGTCTATATTGCTGATGTAATCGGTGGTAAGTTCGGGTGCCGAACCGATAATGCCGTATTGCATCAGCATATCGACCACATTGTGGTAGATGAGCATCACGTTCTCTTTCGCCTTGGTTGCATCGAACAGGGACAGGTTTTCGGCCTGCGCCGACACCAGCGGCACGATCAAACTGAGCGCCCCGAAGAACAAGGCCACCATCAGGATCATCACCGTTATGACCGCCAGCACGTTCGGTATCCGGAAACGGCCTAAATGGATGCGTTCCAGGAAGTCCACTGCCGGCGAGGCCATCAGCGAGAAGACCGAGGCGATGGCTATGTACAGGAAGATGGAGCGCACGGCCCACAGGAATCCTATCAGCAAAGCCAGGGCGATCAGGAAGAGCACCCGTTTGACGAACTTATCCTTCAGCATATCCATAGTTAGGGTTATTACAGAGAGTAAATTTACACATTTCCGGCAAACCCCTGCCGTTTTCTTAAAAAAATGCCTGAAATTATTAACCCTGAACTATTTTTTGCCCTCGGGGTTATTGTGTACCTTTGCACCCCTCGCTCAAAAGAGCAGGTTAAAAGATAAAAAATTTATGGGAGCATACCTCGCAGAATACGCAAAACAGTTCCGCCCGAACATCCGCCTGGCCGCCCCGGTGATGTTCGGACAGGCCGCCAATGTATTCGTAGGCCTGGTGGACAATTACATGGTGGCCCGCATCGGAGGGGCCGAAGGCCAGACCGCCCTGGCAGCCGGCGCGGCGGCCAATGCCGTCTTCATCCTGGTGCTGCTGATGGGCACCGGCATATCGTGCGGTATGACCCCGCTCGTATCGTATTCCTATGCCGCAAACGACCGGGGAGAGATCCGCAATATCCTGCGCAACGGGTTTGTGATGAATCTGATCGTCGGGATCGCTTTCGCCCTGCTCATCTATTTCATCGCTCCCATCCTGCAACATCCCGCCCTCGGACAGACTGAAGCGGTGGGCCGGTTGGCCGTGCCCTACCTGCGTATCGTGGGATTCTCCCTTATTCCGGTAATGATATTCCAAAGTTACAAGCAGTTGGCCGACGGCATGTCCAACACCTGGCCGGGGATGCTGGCGCTGATCCTGGCCAACGGGATAAACGTGGCGGGCAATTACGCTTTTATTTACGGGAACTGGGGTGCCCCGCGCCTGGGTCTCGAAGGGGCCGCCTGGGGGACGTTCATTTCCCGTGTTTGCCTGATATTCATCGTGATCGCCGTGCTGCATTTCCGACCCGCCTTCCGCCCATACGTATGGATGAATATGTTCCGGGAGATAAAAGCCCGGGCGATCAAAAAGATATTGTCGATCGGCATACCTACCGGGTTGCAGATGCTGTTCGAAGTAGGCCTGTTCAGCACCTGCGCTATCCTGGCCGGGCGCTTTGGCGAGGCTTCGCTGGCAGCGCACCAGATCGTCGGGCAAATGACCGGGTTCACCTACACTTTCGTATCGGGGCTGGCCGTGGCGGCTACGATCCGGGTGAGCTATTACCTGGGCAAAAAAGACCTGGCGAACCTGCGCCTGGCCGCTTCGAGCTTGGTAGTGACGGTTCTGTTGATCATGGCCGTGTTCGCCGGCGGGTATATCGCTTTCCGGGAGGCTATCCCCCGCTTTTTCATCGATTCGCAGGAACTGATATCCATCGCGGCGCCGCTGTTCATCATAGCGGCGGTATTCCAGGTGTTCGACGGCCTGCAGGTAGTCTGCCAAGGCGCCCTTCGGGGAATGTGCGATGTAAAAATACCGACGGTGATCACCGCCGTAGGCTATTGGGTAGTCGCTTTCCCGCTGGCCATCCTGCTGTCCGTCCATTTCGGGATGAAAACCACGGGAATCTGGATCGGTATTGCAGTGGGCTTGGTATTTTGCGCGATAATGCTTACCTTTAGGCTCTGGAATCAAATCAAAAAATTGAAAGCATGAACTTACCGGAATTCCTCCTGGGAGACAACACCGACTACGACGACTCGATATTCGTCATCCATACGCAATACCCGCGATTCATCATCGACCTGACCGACGAAGACGTAGAATGGCTCGACGACGTGAGTGAGGAAGACCCGGCCGAACTGGCTGAAGAGGCCGAACGCCTTTTCGTCGCCGCTTCCGAATTTTACGACCGCGAAGTAGAGCGTATCGAAAAGAGCCTCTGATCCCGCATACCCGAAATTTTTCGTTTTTATTCCACCCCGAAGCTTAGCTCCGGCAGGCGTGATATGGACTTTTCGGAGCGTTCCGCTCCCGCGGGATCCCGCGGACATTTTTGCC
This sequence comes from uncultured Flavobacteriales bacterium, assembly GCA_959608625.1. Taxonomy (GTDB): domain Bacteria; phylum Bacteroidota; class Bacteroidia; order Flavobacteriales; family UBA1820; genus Merdimorpha. The sequence goes on along the minus strand of CAUHQV010000005.1, from coordinate 13,177 downwards.
GGAAAAGTTATCAATAGTCACCATTCCTTTTAAATGCCTATATTTGCCCCGCAAAAAATCAACTCAAACCCGAAAAACCATGGATTTTACAATAGCTATCGATCAATCTACCTGCATAAAGTGCGGCAGATGCGTCCGGGTGTGCCCCTCGGTCATTTTCTTCCAAAGGGAACCCAAAGCAAAAGTATCCGTCCACCAGATAAAGAATTGCATCCTCTGCGGACATTGCGTCGCGGTATGCCCTACCGATTCGGTGGAACACTCTACGTTCCCTGCCGAAAAAGTACATAAGATCGACCCGAAAGAAATGCCCGCTCCCGAACAGGTGATGTTGTTGTGCAAAGCGCGCCGTTCCAACCGGGCCTTTTCCACCAAACCTATTCCGGAGGCTATGCTGGACGAAATACTGGAAGCCGCCCACCGGGCGCCCACGGCCAGCAACCGGCAGGAAGTTGAGTTCACTCTGGTGACCGACCCGGAAATCCTGCACCGGATATCGGCCCTGACGATAGACGGATTCGCTTCGATCGTCAAGACCCTGAAAAACCCCATTCTCAAGCCGTTCATCAAACGTTTCAAACCGGATGCTTACAAAGCACTGCCCCGTTTTCACCGCCTGGTCAAGGAATTCAACCGGGGGAACGACCTGATCCTGCGCAAGGCAACGGCCCTGCTGCTGATCCACACCCCAAAGACCAACCAGTTCGGGAATCAGGACGCCAACCTGGCCTACCAGAACGGTTCGCTGATGGCCGAAAGCCTCGGCGTGGCGCAATTTTATACGGGATTCGTCTGCGCCGCCATCCAGCGGGACAAAAAGGAGCAAGTGGCCAAACTGTTGGACATAGACGGTACGATACATGCCGGTATGGCCTTGGCGATGCCTTCCTTTAAATATCCCAAATACATCGACAAAAAGGACATAAAAGTCCGCCGTTTTTAACCGGCTGGCTTTTAGCGGACAAAAAATCTTCCCGGCCCATACGGAATCCGGGGAGAGTTTTATTGCATTTCCGTGCTTTTTTCGTACTTTTGGACATCCGGAACGTTGATTCCGGACAGAGCAAACCGCACCGTAAAAAAACCTTCTAACTCTTAGAACCATGAGTCTGGAAACCAAAATAATGGAGGGGATCAAAGAAGCGATGAAATCCAAGGACAAAGTAGCGCTCGAATCCCTGCGCGCCGTAAAATCGGCCATCCTGCTGGAAAAAACGTCGTCGTCCCACACCGAACCGGATGAAGCCGCCGAAATGAAAATCCTGCAAAAGCTGGTAAAGCAACGCAAAGAATCCGCCGCCATTTACATCGAACAGAACCGGCAGGATCTGGCCGACGCGGAACTGGAGCAGGCGGCCGTGATCGAACGCTATCTGCCGGAACAGATGAGCCCGGAAAAACTGGACGAAGAGATCGCGAAGATCATCGCACAGACGGGAGCTTCCTCCCCGGCCGATATGGGCAAAGTCATGGGCATCGCATCCAAGACCCTGTCCGGAAAAGCGGAAGGGAAGGCTATAGCCGATACGGTAAAGCGGCTGTTGAACCGCTGATTTATTAAAAAAATATTAAAAACCACCTTACAGCGGAGCAAAATGGCAATAAACTCTTAAAGTTATTTTTTTATTTAAAGATATTGCCTAAAATTGCATCGCTCAATATCGTACATCACACATATGTTAAAAAGAACCCTCGTACTGCTCTTCGGAGCCATGGCATTCGCTTCCTGCCTGAAAGAATCCTCACAGGACGACACGTATGATTTCATCAAGGAAGCCGACACCGAAGGCATCGAGCTCTTCATGCGTTCCTACAAGGTAGTGAACAGCGGGGACTTTCCGGAACTGGTAAAAACGGAACTGGACGATCCGGAAAATATGTGGAATACCCGCCGCACACAACAAGTGACCGACGGTCTGCCTTACGAGGATCTGCTGGGCCACGCCTTCTCCGATACGACGAAAGTAAAACTGGTTACCGGAGCCGGCGATACGGTAGAAGTAGAATCGGGCGTCTGGGTATACATAAACAAGCGCGGAGTAACCACTCAGCGGCCTATCGACTCCTGTGCCGTTCTGGTGACTTATACAGGATTGCTGCTCAATGGCAATGAGTTCGATATAGCACCTTCTCCGTACGAACTGGATATGACCAGCTACATGCTGGGATTCCGTTTGGGCATAAAATATTTCGAGCCCGGACATCTGGTAACGGAAACCATCACCCCGGAGCCTAACGAAGACGGCTCCCAGGATCCTTCTTACGAAAAAGACGTATGGAAAGACGGAGGACAGGGATGGATATTGATTCCTTCGAGGGTCGGTTACGGGAATATATCATCGTCTACGAGCGGGGTTCCGCCGAATTCCGTATTGATATATATGGTCGACCTTTATTCCATTGCCGAATACCCTGTCGCCGGAAAGGACAATACCAAAACGCTTTTTGTAGGAGCGAAAGAACCGACCCAAATATGGTTCAATACACCTCCGGCAAACAAAACGATAAAACTGAACAAATAATTTCCCAATGCTCACCGGTAAAAAGGTTATACATTTTTTGGCTCCCGCTTTACTCGCGGGAGTTGTTCTTTTTGCCGCCGGAGCCTGCGGAAAAAACATCGACAATTCGGTCAAACAATTGGGAATAGACCAGGGAAAAATCGCTGATTTTCTGGACACCTATTGTTTGACTCCTGAAGGAAAACTTATCCCGATGGGGCAGGTTGAAATAGCCTCCGCCGGTCTGCAAACCCGGGACGGTTCCGGCAGCCCGGTACTGCCGGAAGGATACATTCCCCTGACCGATACGGCAAAAGCCATATCGTCCGGTAGTGGCAACGTATATATCATTCATCTGAAAGAAGGGACTGGAGTTACCCCCACCCTTAAGACCAAAGTATTCATCCGTTATACCGGATATTACCTGGAGGGACTTACCGAATTCGACAACACCGAGAACGATACGGATCCTTACGCCACCTGGATATCGGGGGTTATAACAGGCCTGAGCAACGGGCTGAGAGCCATGAAAACCGGAATCCTTAACGAAGAAACCGGCAAATACGAAGACCCGGGAGAGGCCTGGATCATTATGCCTTCCACCTTAGGATTCGGCAACGAAGGAAAACTCGATCCCGTCGTCCCCCCCAACACTTGCCTGGTCTACCGGGTCACTTTATATGGCATAGCCCAACAAAACATTTGATCTTCTAATTTTTCCGTCCTACAGCCTTTTTCCGTCTCTTAAGTAAAAAAGAATAGAAAAAATTTGCTTATCAAGGGCGATAAGGTTACTTTTGTACTTGGGTGCAGTAGCAGAAAAAACATGGATAAAAATCTCGAAATAATTGAGAGACTGAGCCAAGCAGTCCGGGTTGTACGAGAAAACTCCGCGTATCTCCGCTATGAGAACCAAAAACTTAAGCAGGAATTGGAAGCCATGAAGGCAGAAAAAGAGCGTTTGGGTGAATCTTTGAAAGAAAAACAGGAGGAATTGCGCGTTGCAAAACTGGCCGGGAGCGTCCGGGAAGGCTCGAATACCGAAGCCCTGCGCCAGCAGATCGCCCGCCTGGTTAAGGATATAGACAAGAGTATTGCCCTTATATCCGAACAGCGGAAAGCCTGATGCAAAACGCGATTTCAATGAACCGATAACCCGGAACCGGAATACGTAAAATGGCGGAAGAAAATCTGAAAATAAACGTTTTCATAGCCGATGAAAAATACGCTATCCTGATTCCGAGGAATGAAAACCAATCGGACGAAGAAGAGATCATTCGCCGTTCGGCTAAAAGAGTCAACGATGCCATCCGCGAATTGGAAAGTGCGCAGAAAGGTATCACCCGTGTCAATTCACTTGCCATGGTAGCTCTTCAACTGGCTGTACATCTGAGCAAACTATCCGAGACCCGGGACATGCGCGAAAATGAGACGGAAAGGGCCTTAAAAGCTCTGGAAAGCGAACTGGGGACGGAGGTAAAGCTGATAAACGAACAGGTTTTAGCAGAAAATAAGGAATAATAAACAGACGTTACAAACGATATTCCTGCATAGGTTCTAAGTTATTTGAGTAAATTCAACAAATTGTTTCGTTAAAGAAGCAGGTTGATGATGCCAAGAGGGAGTGCACCGGAAACGGCCCGCTCTGAAAAGGCGACAGCACGGCTCTGATCATCATCACGGTTTCAATTCCTGGACTTTCCAGAATTTACTTTCACAAACTCCACAGAACTTATGCAGGTTTTTTATATCATTACAACACCATGACACACTGGATAATATATTCAATCGCAGGAGCGGCAGTAGGAGCCCTGATCGTAGGGGCCATTTCCATTCTCAACCGCCGGCGTGTAATGCGGGAAACCGCCAAAATGGTCAGCGAAGCGCGCAAAGAAGCCGACGTTCTGATCAAAGAGGCTAAACTGGAGGCCGAATCCATCAAAAAGGACAAAATACTGCAGGCCAAAGAAAAATTTATCGAACTGAAGGCCGAGCACGAAAAGATCATCAACCAGAAAAATCGAAAAATCGCAGAATCCGAGCAGCGGACCACACAAAAAGAAGCCCGTCTGTCGCAAATGATAGAAGAGCAGAAAAAGAAAGAACGCCAGCTCGATGCAAGCATCGCAGACAACGAAAAACTCTCGGAAAAACTGACCCGCCGCAACGAAGAACTGGAACGGCTGCATAACGTAAGGGTCGAAAAACTGGAAGAAATATCCGGTTACTCCGCTGAAAAAGCCAAGGAAGAACTTTTCAACTCCCTGAAAGAGGAAGCCCGCGCCAATGCCATGCAGCATATTCAGGAGACCATCGACGAGGCGAAGCTCACCGCTAAGAACGAAGCCAAGAAGATCGTTATCCAAACCATTCAGCGCACCGCCACCGAAGACGCCATCGAAAACAGCGTTTCTACTTTCAATATCGAATCGGACGACATCAAAGGCCGTATCATCGGGCGTGAAGGCCGCAATATCCGGGCTCTCGAGGCCGCTACCGGCGTGGAAATCATCGTAGACGATACTCCGGAGGCTATCATCCTATCCTGCTTCGACCCGGTACGCCGCGAGATCGCCCGCCTGTCGCTCCATAAACTGGTCACCGACGGACGCATACACCCGGCCCGCATCGAAGAGGTCGTATCCAAAACCCGCAAACAGATCGAAGACGAGATTATTTCGACCGGCAAAAAAACAGCGATCGACTTGGGCATACATGGGTTACATCCCGAGCTGATAAAGGTCATCGGGCGGATGAAGTACCGTTCCTCCTACGGACAGAACCTGCTCCAGCATTCCCGCGAAGTGGCCAACCTGGCCGCTACGATGGCGGCAGAACTCGGCCTGAACGCCAAACTGGCCAAACGGGCCGGCCTTCTACACGACATCGGAAAAGTGCCCGACACCGAATCCGAAACCCCGCATGCCATCCTTGGTATGGAATGGGCCGAGAAATACGGCGAACAACCCGAAGTATGCAACGCCATCGGCGCCCACCACGACGAAGTCGAAATGAAAACCCTGCTCGCCCCTATCATTCAGGTATGCGACGCCATATCGGGAGCCCGCCCGGGAGCCCGCCGCCAGGTAGTGGAAAGCTACCTCCAGCGTCTTCGGGAACTCGAAGAAATGGCCCTGAGTTTCGACGGAGTGATAAAAGCCTACGCCATTCAGGCCGGCCGTGAACTGCGGGTGATCGTAGAAAGCGATAAGGTTTCCGATCAGCAGGCAGCCGAAATATCGTTCCAGATATCCCAAAAGATACAAAACGAAATGACCTATCCGGGACAAGTCCGGGTGATCGTGATCCGCGAAACCCGCGCGGTAAACGTGGCCAAATAAATAAACCTCTTTCTAAAAAAAGCCGCGGCGAAAACTGCGGCTTTTTTATTTGTTTTTCAAAAAACCTATAACCCTGTAAACCAATAGTATTTAAGAAATTCTTAATCACTTTGCCTTTCGTTAAATAATATTTAAAAAAGTAGCTTCTCAATAATAAATTCCATATTTTTATAGGACAATCAATCAGCCATTCAATAGCATGAAAAAATTATTCCGTGTCTGGTACCTGTCTGTCTTGCTGGTACTGACATTTGTACAGTCTGGCTTCGCGCAATCGGGCAATGCGGACGCCATCATCAGGACACTGAACAATCCCAAAGATAAAAATGTGGTAGTAGCTGCGCATCGGGGCGACTGGCGGAACTATCCGGAAAACTCCCTGCCAGCCATCGAAAGCGCCATCAATATGGGGGCGGGTATCGTGGAGATCGACTTGGCGATGACCAGTGACAGCGTATTGGTGCTGATGCACGACCGGAGCGTAAACCGTACGACAAACGGACAGGGAGCGGTTATCACCTATACCCTCGACTCCTTGCAAAAATTAAAACTCAAGGATCACAACGGAATGCTCACCGAATATACCATTCCGACTTTCGAAGAGGTAATGTTACTCTGCAAAGAAAAAGCTATTGTCAATGTAGACAAAGGATTCCAGTATTACGGCAAGGTTTACGATATCCTGAAGAAAACCGGGACTACTCGCCAGGCACTGATCAAAAGCGGACATCCTGCCGAAAAAATAAAGGGAATCCTGTCCCAATACCCCGGGGAACAAATGATGTATATGCCTATCATCGACTTCCGGTTCGACAGGGCAGAGGAAATCCTGGACGGATACCTGAAAAACATGCCGGCCATTGCCTACGAGGTCGTATTCAAAGAATACACTCCGGAAATGAAAGAAGTCTTTAAAAAAATCCTGAAAAGCGGCGCCCGTGTTTGGGTAAATACCATGTGGAACTCCCTTTGCGGGATGAACGACGATATGGCCCTGGAAGACCCGGATGCCGTATATGGTAAATTCCTGAAAGAAGGCGCCACTATTTTTCAAACTGACCGTCCGGAATTGATGGTCGAATACCTGCGCGGAAAGGAGCTGCACAGATAGAACTGCATTTCAAACGACTGCGCCCGTGGCCGGAATAGAAATAAGATCTCTTGGAAATATCGGCCTCGATACACTTTTCGAAGCATTCGACCAGGCTTTCGCCGAATATGAGGTCCAGCTGGACAAACGCCAGTTCCAAACTTTGCTCAAAAGGCGGGGATTCGACCCTGATTTATCATTTGCTGCCTTCGACGACGATCGCATCGTCGCTTTCACCTGCAACGGTATCGGAAATTTCAATGGAGCCCTTACCGCTTACGATACGGGCACGGGTACATTAAAAGATTACAGAGGGCAAGGACTGGCGACGAAAGTTTTCGGGCATTCCCTGCCTTATCTGAGGAAAGCCGGCATCGGCCAGTATTTGCTGGAAGTATTGCAGCACAATACAAAAGCCGTCTCCGTTTACCGGAATATCGGCTTTGAAGTGACCCGCGAATTCAATTATTTCAGGCAAGAGAATCAAAAAATCCGCCATGAATTGAAAGACACTCCTTACGCCGTCAGGCCGGTTGATATAAACGATCACTACCTGATCCCTTCTTTTTGGGATTTCGAGCCTTCCTGGCAGAACAGTCTCGAATCTATCCGGCGCTCCCCCGAAGACTTCATCTGTTTAGGAGCATTTGACGGGGAAAAACAGGTGGGATATTGTGTATTCGAGCCGACTTCGGGGGACATTACCCAAATAGGTGTCGACAAACCCTGCCGCCGGAAAGGAATCGCATCTCTATTACTCTACGAGATGCTCGAACGGAATGAATGCAATTTCCTAAAAGTCATCAATACGGATATTGGCTGTGAATCGATAACCGGCTTCCTGCTGGCGAAAAACATAGCACTGGGAGGAAAGCAATTCGAAATGAGGCTGAAAATATAACCGATTTCATTTATAGCAAAAAAGGAAGGCCTGCGAGGCCTTCCTTTTTTGCTATTCTGAATATCGATACTAGCGGCTAAAGAAACTTTCCACGAACGCTTGTTTGTCGAAAGCCTGCAAGTGGTCTATTCCCTCGCCCACACCGATATATTTCACAGGGACTTTCAGTTGATCCGAAATACCGATCACCACTCCCCCCTTGGCCGTGCCGTCCAGTTTGGTAACTGCCAGGGCCGTAATATCGGTCACGGCAGAGAACTGTTTGGCCTGCTCGAAGGCATTTTGTCCGGTCGAACCGTCGAGTACCAGAAGAACTTCATGCGGCGCATCGGGAACGATTTTTTGCATCACCCGTTTGATCTTTCCCAATTCAGTCATCAGGTTGACTTTATTGTGCAGCCGGCCCGCCGTATCGATGATCACCACGTCCGCTCCCTGGGCTTTGCCCGACGAAACGGCATCGAACGCCACGGAAGCCGGATCGGAGCCCATCTGCTGGCGAACCATAGGCACCCCTGCCCTTTCGGCCCATACGGCCAGTTGGTCTATGGCGGCCGCCCGGAAAGTATCCGCAGCTCCCAGGACGACTTTATACCCGTGGCGGGTAAATTGGGAGGCCAGTTTGCCGATAGTGGTGGTTTTTCCCACCCCGTTCACTCCTACGACCATCATCACGTAAGGATTCCCATCGGGGCGCTCAATGGAAAAATCGATCGCTTTTCCGGAATTGTTCTCGGTAAGCAATGCGCCGACCTCTTCGCGCAGGATACGGTCGAGCTCGTCCGAACCGAGGTATTTGTCGCGTTCTGCCCGAGCCTTTACGCGGTCTATGATCTTCAGGGTGGTATCGATGCCTACATCGGAAGATATAAGAGCCATTTCGAGTTCGTCCAACACTTCATCGTCGATCGTATCCCGGGCAGCCACGAAACGTTTTATCTTGTCGAAGAACGAGGTTTTGGTCTTCTCCAAACCTTTTTCCAACGCTTGGCGGGAAGAAGCCTCCTCCTGCTGGCTGTTCTCTTTTTTGTCCGAAGAAAATAACTTTCCGAATATTCCCATGCTTTATTTTTCTTTTCCTTATCTCCTCCCAAAGGTAGCAAAAATACGGCAAAAAGCCGCTTATTTCCCATAAGCGGCTTTGTTTTATGCCTAACGCTTTCGCGCGAAAACCCTACTTGCTCTTGAGCCAGGCGTCCACGTCGTCCCCGGGCATTACTTTCTCCACGAAAGTGTATGCGCCCGTTTTAGGAGACTTAACCATCTTGATAACTTTTGTAAGTTTCTTGGTGGATGTTGTATGGAGTGTTGCGACGACTTTCTTTGCCATTTTCTTACAGTGTTTTAGCTGTTTATTTTATCTCCTTGTGTATGGTGTAGCGGCGAAGTATCGGATTGTACTTCTTGAGTTCCAGACGATCCGGAGTATTCTTCTTGTTCTTGGTCGTGATATAGCGAGAAGTACCCGGCATACCCGATGCCTTGTGCTCTGTGCACTCCAGGATGACCTGTACGCGGTTGCCTTTTGCTTTCTTAGCCATTGCTATATGATTTTTTTGCGGTTGTTAAAACTTAAATGACGGCTTTCGCTTATTTGATGTAGCCTTTCTTCTCCACTTCGAGAAGGACGTTGTAAATTCCTTTTTTGTCGATGGTTTTAAGAGCCTTGGCGCATACCTTAAGCGTTATCCAACGGTCTTCTTCCGGGATATAGAAACGCTTTTTCTTCAGGTTGATGTTGAACCTGCGCTTGGTCTTATTCATAGCGTGGGATACATTGTTCCCCACCAATGCCGTTTTACCGGTAAGATCACAAATCTTTGACATCTCTTTATTCTTTTATACTTTTATTCCTTGATCCTGTGCTACAAGTTTGCAGAGCGCAAAGTAACGAATTATTTATCACTCGACCAAACGTAAAAACAATTTTTTGGGCAAAAAAATACCGCTTTTTGCCCCTGTCATTCGGAAGGAATATCAATCTCGTAATCAGGTAGTTCCTGCAAATAAGCGAATTTTTTATTCTCATGGTCCAACACGGCGTATACGTGTTTCAGGCCGTTGGTCAGGCAGATGATACGCCCTTCCAGTTCCATATTGTACCGCACTGCCTGATCCATTACTTCCTGGGTAATAGGCACCGACGGGGCTTTGCACTCCACCAGAATATCCGGGCGTCCCTGCCGGTCGTACAGTACGATGTCCGTACGACGCACCAAACCGGGCCCTTTGAGTTTCTTTTCGATCGCTATCCGGCCGGCCGGGTATCCTTTTTCCCGGAGCAGGTACATCACAAAATTCTGCCGGACCCATTCCTCGGGGGTGAGCCGGACGTATTTTTTTCGGATACCGTCTAGAATATACGCGCCTTTTTCACTACTTTTGACCTCAAAAGAATATTCCGGCAAATTCAGCTTCTGCACAGTGATTCTGTTTATTTTACGCAGAAGCAAAGGTAACAAAAAACGATGAAACAGGATCTTCAGATCGCCCAGATAAAAAAAGACATTCCGGCAGCCCCGGCCCCGGTCTACCTATTGATGGGCGAAGAACCTTTTTTCATCGAAACCCTTACCTCTTTTCTGGAGGACAACCTGCTGCCTGAAGAAGACCGGGCCTTCAACCAGACCATACTCTACGGCGCTTCGACCAACGTAGGCGAGATCATGGACACCGCCGCCCGTTTTCCGATGGGGGCCGACCGGCAGGCGGTCATCGTGCGGGAAGCCCAGGCGCTGGACTCCAAGATCGACAAGCTCCTCCCCTATATAAGTTCCCCCTCCCCTACGACCGTCCTGGTGCTTTGCTACAAAGGCAAGAACATGGACAAACGCAAAGCCATATATAAGGAGATAAATAAAAAAGGCGTAGTCTTTGAAAGTCCCCGTGTATATGAAAGCGACATCCCGGCTTTTATCAAGGAACAATTGGCCTTATGCGGGCTGACCCTGACCGGGAAAGCGATGCTGATGCTGGTCGAAAGCCTGGGTGCCGATCTGGGCCGTATCGCTTCGGAGATCCAAAAACTATCCATCGTAATCCCCCGGGGGACGGAGCTGCATCCTGAAGACGTGGAAAAATACATCGGCATTTCAAGGAACTTCAACAATTTTGAATTCCAAAAGGCCATTGCCTGCCGCGATGCGGCCAAAGCCGTCCGGATCGCCGAATACTTTTCCTCGAGCAAGGATTCCAGCCCGCTGGCCAGCGTGGCAGTGCTGTTCGGATTTTTCTCCAAACTGGTGCTGTACCACAACTTGCCCGACAAATCGCCGAACGCCGCCGCAGGCGCTTTGGGTGTGAATCCTTTTTTCGTGAAGGATTATGTACAGGCGTCCCTCCAGTACAACCTTAAACAGAGCGTAAAAGCCATTGAGGTGCTGCGCGAAACGGATCTGAAGTCCAAAGGTGTAGATGCCGGGGATATTACCCCCGCCGATATATACAAAGAATTGGTTTTTAAATTGATGAATCTATAAACAGCCACCGACCATGAAAAGAATCTTTTCCCTGTCCCTATTTGCCTGCCTGGCATTTCTGGCGGGATGTACCTCCCCCCGGAAAAGCACCCTGGAAGAATCGGGTATGAAGGGAAAAATCAAACAGATGACCGACTTGGTAAACAACCATCCATCCGGCCGGTTTATGGAAACAGACTCGGAGGAAGAAAAGACCGAATACGACGTCATGCGGGTACTGGATTTTTATCCGAACGGCAACCTGAAAAACCTGCGTCTCATTCTGGAAAACGGCACCACTGTGCAGAAATACCTGTACGACAAAGATTCCCTGCTCTCCGAAGTCCAGTACTTTGAAAACGGAAAGATGCGCTCCTACGAGACCTATACCTATAACTCCAAGGGATTGAAGGAAAGTATCGCTGTGAAAGATACCTCCGGGGCTTTGGTGCAAACCGTAAAATACAAATACGACGGGAAAGGCAACAAAATCGAGCAGGTCGACCTATTCCCCGGCGGAGAGAAACAGATTCAAACTTTCAAATACGACCATAAAAATCAGCTCATCGAAAAAACGACCCAGAAAAATGGCGTAAGTACGGGTATTAAAGAAAAATACCTGTACGACCCGAATGGAAACCTGTCCGAGGTATCTTCTGAAGACACAATGTTCGATTCTTTCACCATGATACAGAAGTTACGCTATAAGGAGACAGACAGCCTGGGCAACTGGACTTACCGCGAAACAGAAGGGTTCACCCCCGGAAGCAAAGAGGGCACGGTCATCCAGACCTGGGAACGCTTGATAGAATATTACTGATATTTGTAACAAAAAACAAGATAAGGCAATGTCGCTGATCAAATCAATCTCCGGGATCCGGGGGACTATCGGAGGCCGGACTTCGGACAACCTCACCCCGTTGGATACGGTAAAATTCACATCCGCCTATGCCGGATGGCTTCTCAAGGAAAATAAAGGAAAGAAAAAACTGAAAGTAGTGGTAGGCCGCGACGCCCGCATATCGGGGCCGATGGTTCATTCCCTGGTGGTAGCCACTCTTTCGGGCATGGGCATCGACGTAGTAGACCTCGGGTTGTCCACCACCCCGACGGTGGAAATGATGGTCGTTTTCCATAAAGCGGACGGGGGCATCATCCTCACCGCCAGCCACAACCCCAAGCAATGGAACGCCCTGAAACTGCTCAACGGTACCGGGGAATTCCTCGACGCCGCCCAAGGGGCCGAAGTACTCCGCATGGCCGAAGCGGACGACTATACGTACGCCGAAGTGGACGGTCTGGGGCAGGTAACCACAGACGATAAAGGCATCGAGCGCCATATAGAGATGGTTCTCGCCCTGCCTACGGTAGATAAATCCGCTATCGCCGCCGCCGGGTTCCGGGTAGTGGTCGACGCGGTCAATTCCACGGGAGGGATAGCTATCCCCGCCCTGCTGCGGGCGCTGGGCGTGACGGACATCACCGAGCTCAACTGTTACCCCGACGGGCAGTTCGCCCACAATCCGGAACCCCTGAAAGAAAATCTGGAACAGATATGCAGCGTCGTAGCCGAGAAAAAAGCCGATATAGGCATCGTGGTCGATCCGGACGTCGACCGGCTGGCCCTTATCGACGAACGCGGGGAAATGTTCGGGGAAGAATACACTTTAGTGGCCATAGCCGATTATATCCTCTCGCTTAAAAAAGGGAATACCGCCTCTAACCTATCCTCTTCGCGGGCGCTGGCCGATGTGACGGTGGCCCACGGCGGCCATTACGAAGCCGCGGCCGTAGGGGAAGTGAACGTAGTGGCCCTGATGAAAAAGAACCATTGCGTGATCGGCGGCGAAGGTAACGGGGGAATCATCTACCCGGAATTGCACTAC
>CAUHQV010000004.1 GCA_959608625.1 uncultured Flavobacteriales bacterium | reverse complement strand
GTACGGCGGTATAATACCGTTCCGTCCGGATTGAGCATAGGGATTATCTTCAGATGGAATTCCTTTAGTATCCTCCTAGCAAAATCTTCAAATCCAACAGGGGGATTCCCCAGAAAATTCAAAAGATCGAACACAGCACCGGTTGCCGTAGGCTCGTTCCCGTGCATCTGGGTCCATAGAAGCACCTTTTTTGCCCCTTCGCCCGCTTCCAGCGAGTAGATGGGCCTTCCCTGCACCGACTTTCCCAACATTTCCATGTCGGCCCAGGATGCTTCGCAAAGCTCCGAAACGCACTCTGGAGTGGTCAAACGGTCGGTAATGGAGCGTTCTTTTATCGTTTTATAGGCGCTTGTTAACTTTTCTATGTCCATATCCGTAACAGCGGCAGATTTTACTCTTTCTTTTTCGGGTTTCTACCGGGAAACAAATATAAGAGATTATTATTTTACAATTGTTTTCGTGTAACTCGCGAATTTCACATGGTTACAAAAGTAAACACGCTGAATATTTACCAATGTAACCTCGCATTTTCATTAAAAATTTACTTCAGTCAAGTTATTATTTTACAAAAATACGCCTGTCAGGATTTTTGTCACTCTGTTTGAAAAATTTATATAATACATTGTTTTCCATAGTAAAACACAGGTTTATATAAAGTTTTAAATTACTAAATAATCCTCATTGGGTACAAATGTTTTTAAAATTTTACATTTATAATGCCCACTAAACACAATTGTTTCGTTACAATTGTGTTTTGTTTTTTCGTTTTTGAGAATTACATTTGTGGCAATACTCTAACACTTGTATATACCCTAATGAATATGGAAAACCCAACTATCAACGACCGGATCGCCGAGCTTATCAAATTCCTGGAGCTTTCCCCTACTGCCTTTGCCGATGAGATCGGAATACAGCGCTCGGGGCTTTCCCATATTATGAAAGGGCGGAACAAGCCTTCACTGGATGTCGTGCAGAAGATTGTCACCCGCTTCCCGGATATCAATCTGGCATGGCTGGTGAACGGCATCGGAAATATATCCTCCTCTACTCCGAGCGTAATAAATTTGCAGCAGAAACAAGCCCAGACTACGCTTAAAGAGCCCGAAAATCCCTTTAAGAATACCCTATTCGATGCCGTACCGCAGGAAACAAAAGGGAAAGAGGAAGCGCCACCTGTTAAAAATAACGGTTTTACCCATGAAGATTTTGTGGTGAAGGAAAATCCGGCGCCCCGCATGGCAGAAAAAACGCAAACAGCCTCCTCTCAGCAGCCTTTTTCTAATATACCGCCGGTGTCTCCGGGGAAGAGTATCGATAAGATTCTGATCTTTTATACGGACAATACGTTCGAAGAATTTTTCCGCCCATAAAAAATCCGCGCATCCGTTTATTTGCGGAGCGCGGATCGGTAAATCCCGTATGAATGTTAACGACGGATGGCCGTAAAATTATTGGTTTTCTATAGAGCGCTCGGATTTGCGGCGTTCCGCCTCCGAAAGGATGATCTTGCGCAGGCGCAGGAAATGCGGAGTGACCTCGACGTATTCATCTTTCTGGATATATTCCAACGCTTCCTCCAAAGAAAATTTCACCGCCGGAGCTATCTTGGCCTTTTCATCCGCTCCGGAAGAGCGCATGTTGGACATTTTCTTTTCTTTGGTCACATTGACTACGATATCCCCGCTCCGGGTGCTCTGCCCAACGATCTGCCCTTCGTAAACCTCTTCTCCCGGATCGACGAAGAACGTCCCGCGGTCCTGCAGTTTATCCAATGCGTAAGGAATGGCTTTCCCCTGGTCCATGGAGATAAGGGAGCCGTTCTGGCGGCTCGGTATAGGGCCTTTAAAAGGCTCGAACGCCCGAAAACGGTGCGACATGATCGCTTCGCCGGCCGTAGCCGTCAGTATCTGGTTGCGCAGGCCGATGATACCCCGGGAAGGAATATCAAATTTGCAAAGCATCCGGTCGCCTTTAGGCTCCATGCTGGTCATCGTACCCTTGCGGTTGGAAACCAATTCCACGGCCCGTCCGGACACGTCGGCCGGAAGGTCTATCGTCAACTCTTCCATCGGTTCGCACTTCTGGCCGTCTATTTCCTTGATAATAACCTGCGGTTGGCCGATCTGGAGTTCATAGCCTTCGCGGCGCATCGTTTCGATCAGCACGGACAGATGGAGTACGCCCCGGCCGAATACGACGAACTTATCGGTAGTCTCGCCCTGCTGCATACGCATAGCGAGGTTTTTTTCCAGTTCTTTATCCAAACGTTCGCGGACGTGGCGGCTGGTGACGTATTTTCCGTCCTTGCCGAAGAAAGGCGAATCGTTGATGGTAAAGAGCATAGACATAGTCGGCTCGTCGATATCTATGGAAGGCAATGCCTCCGGCGCCTCGAAATCGGCGATCGTATCGCCTATCTCGAAGTCATCGATACCCGATACGGCGCAAATATCACCCGCCAGGGCTTGGTCTACTTTCACTTTGCCCAAACCGTCGAAGACGTAAAGTTCCTTGACGCGGGTCTTTTTCACTGTTCCGTCGCGTTTTACCAGGCTTACATTCATCCCTTCGCGCAGTTCCCCGCGGGTAAGGCGCCCTACGGCGATACGGCCGGTATAGCTGGAATAATCGATCGAAGTGATCAGAAGCTGTGTGTTGCCTTCCGGTATCTCCATCGGCTGCACTTTTTCCAGCACCATATCCAAAAGCGGAAGCATGGATTCGGTCGGTTTCCGGTAATCGGTGGACATCCAGCCCTGTTTGGCCGAGCCGAAGATCACCGGGAAATCCAGCTGTTCGTCGGTCGCCCCCATGTTCATCATCAGGTCGAAAACATCCTCGTGGACTTCGTCCGGCGTACAATTCTCCTTGTCCACCTTGTTGATAACCACGATCGGGTTCAGGTTCATATCGAGGGCTTTCTGGAGTACGAAACGCGTCTGAGGCATCGGCCCTTCGAAGGCGTCGACCAACAGGAGTACCCCGTCGGCCATATTGAGTACGCGCTCCACTTCCCCGCCGAAATCGGCGTGCCCCGGTGTGTCGATGATGTTTATCTTGGTGTCCTTATAGCGTACCGATACGTTCTTGGAAAGGATCGTGATCCCCCGTTCCCGTTCGATATCGTTGTTGTCCAGAATGAGTTCTCCGGTCTGTTGGTTGTCCCGGAACAATTTGCACGCATAGAGCAATTTATCCACCAAAGTGGTTTTTCCATGGTCTACGTGTGCAATGATGGCAATATTACGGATGTTGTTGTGCATTTTCCTTCGTTTTATTTAAGGGCACAAAGATACGAAAAAGCGCGCAAATGCGGTTTACTGATCGGCTGTTTCTTGATTTACAACCACAAAAAAACAGGCCGCTGTATGCGGCCCGTAAGATCGGTACGGAAATCAGGGGGTGAAAAATCCCTGAAACCGGATTTACCACCTAATCGATTTTCATGTTCTGGAAAATATGCAGGTGATGTTTTTCATCGGCCAGCAGTTTGGACAGGAAAGAAATACAAATTTCGCTCGTAGTCGTTTGCTTGGGCAGGCTTCCGATTTTCTTTTGCAGGTCTTCATAAAATTTGATGGCTGTTTTTTCAGACTGTATGGCGATCCCGATCGCTTCTTTCAGGTTTTTACCGTACTCTACCTCCGTAGAGTTCCATACTTTATCCAGCGTACCGCCCAATTTCAGAATTAAATCCCCTACCTTGTCGTAATGCTGCATTTCTACAATGGCGACCCCCATCAGTTCAGTAGAAAACCGGCCGAAACAGGCCGATTGTGCGGTGTATTGCTTGATAGCGGACAACTCGGATTCCGCGCCTAAGCCAGCATAAGCAGGCATGAACCATTCGTAATCGATGCCGTCCCCGGGTTTTACAGGGTCGGTGTCCGGAAATAATACACCGGTATCGGAATAGCCCATGTTATTGACGATTCCTTCTACCAGGGAATCATTTAGATTGTCATCCGGATCTCTGCGCAATGTTTTCATTAGCTATGTTTTAGGTTGTAATTTAAACGAACGGAAGGATAAGAGGTGTTTATTCGATTTCGCCGCTGTACCCTACTTTCAGACAATATTAAAAATAAAAATCGGGAAAAGCAAATCCAATAAATAAAAACAGGCCGCACAATGGCGGCCTGTTTTTCGCGGTCTGACGAACTTTATTTTTTGCCCATAGAACGGCGCTGCTGGCGGTTGCGCTGGTCTTCGGCCTGCTTCATCATATCGTCCATCTTGCGCTGCCACTTCGACGGCCCGCGCGTTTTGGCGTTCTGTTTGTTCTCCTGTATCTTGGCGTGTAGTTTCTTCTCGTTGATGATGTACTTGCGGATCACCCATATCTGCACGATACTGATAAGGGTCGAAAGCGTATAGTAGTACGACAGGCCCGATGCGGCCGAGTTGAACCATAGGAGCATCATCACCGGCATCAGGTACATCAGGAATTTCATATTCGGCATACCCGGCTGCTGCGGCTGATCCATACCGCCGGTCATCTTGGTGTTGATGAGCAGCGTAATGGCCATCAGCAAGGCGAACAGGCTTACATGGGCGCCGTACAACGGGATATCGAACGGCAACGTAAGTACCGAATCGTATGCCGAAAGGTCGTCCGCCCAGAGGAAATGCTGCCCCCGAAGTTCGATAGAGGCCGGGAAGAATCGGTACATCGCGATAAGGAACGGCATTTGAAGCAATAACGGCAGGCATCCGGCCAACGGGTTCACCCCGGCCTTGGAATACAGGTCCATAACCGCCTGTTGCTTTTTAGCCGGATCGGCATTTTTGTACTGCTCGTTGATAGCTTCCATTTCCGGCTTGAGGAGCCTCATTTTAGCCGAGGATTTATAGCCGGAATAAGTGAAGAATGACAGGATCAGTTTGATAACGAGCGTCATGATCAGGATCACCACGCCCATGCTCATATGCCAGTTATAGAACAACAGGTCGAACATCGGGATGACCAGCCAGCGGTTGATCCAGCCGAATATTCCCCAGCCCAGCGGAATCAGGTCGGAAATATTGTCCCCGTATTTATCCAGTGTATGAAAACGGTTGGGCCCGAAATACAGTTTCATCGGGATATTGAAATCGCCGTTCTGCTGGGCGAGTGCCATATTGGCCGAGAAATTTTTGGTATAAACGGTATCCTGCTCCATCGAGGAGGTGAAAGTAGCCTTGTGAAGGCCGTCCTGCGGGATCAGGATCGTCGAAAAATACTGCTGCTTGAATGCGAACCACGCTGCATCTTCTATCGTTTCCTCGTCCGAACCACCGGCCGAAAGATGATCTACTTTGTCCTTCGCGCCATACGCATAGGACAGATAGGTGTACTGGTTCTCGTATTTAAGCCCCTTTTCGGTATGGAAAGCCTGTATGCTCCAGTCTACAATCGGAGTTTGTGCGCTCTTGAGCACCGAAGACAGGCCTTTGGACGACACCGTATAATCGAGCATATATTCATTCGGACGCAGCGTATAGCGGTATTCCAAATAGGCATCTGCCGAGGCTTTCAGGCGCATCGACAGGACAGTGGTGTCGCCTTTGTGCTCTACCGACGGTTCGAAATACATCTCGGCCGTATTGATCAGCTTTCCATCCGCCGTCTGGAACGTCATGTTCAGATGGGCATTCCCGTCCTTGATAAGGCTCAGCGGGGTTTTCCAATAGGTTTTATACGCCGGATTGAGCAGGGTCACTTCCGAAGGGACACCTCCGAGGTTGGACACCGTGATACGCAGCAAGGCATTCTCTATCGTGGTCGTTTTCCCCCCGTCGGCCGCAGAAGGAAGCATCGCAGAATATGCGAAAGCCCCATAGCGTTCGGTGAGCGCCGCCGGAATGACCGTATCGCCGGCTGCCGCCGTGATAAGTTCGTTCAGATCCACTTTGGCGGCTTCCTGCTGGACTTCCTGCGAGGCTTGCTGGGCAGCGATACGCTCGGCCTCGGCCCGCTGGGCTGCCTGCTCCTCCGCCGAAGGGGCGGTAAACCACATATATCCTACGAAAAGAACGGCTAAAAGTAAAAATACCCAGGTTGAACTGGAATTACTCGAAGAATTGTTGTTTTGTCCTAACAGCATCTAGATTTTATCTTTATCGGGTGTTCGAAACTTATTTTCCGCCTTTCGACGCATTGTATTCCACGGCGGCTTTTACGAAACCGACGAAAAGCGGATGGGGATTCTCCACCTTCGACCGGTATTCCGGATGGAATTGCACCCCGATGAACCAGGGATGCGAGGGCACTTCTACGATATCCACCAGGCCGGTATCGGCATTGCGGCCGGTCGCTTTCATCCCGGCTGTTTCCAGGTCGTCCAAATATTTC
Source organism: uncultured Flavobacteriales bacterium (assembly GCA_959608625.1). GTDB lineage: Bacteria > Bacteroidota > Bacteroidia > Flavobacteriales > UBA1820 > Merdimorpha. The sequence continues at coordinate 69,626 of CAUHQV010000004.1, read as the reverse complement.
ATGCACAATTCGTAGCGGTGGCGGTGGCGTTCGCTGATATCTTCCTTTCCGTATATCCCGTATGCCTTCGTGCCTTTCTGGAGCGTACACTGCCAAGCCCCCAGACGCATCGTGCCGCCTTTTTCGGTCACGTTCTTCTGGGATTCCATCAGGTCTATCACCGGATCTTCGGTCATCGGGTCTATTTCTTTCGAGTGGGCACCTTTGAGTCCCAACACATTGCGGGCATATTCCACGACCGCCATCTGCATTCCCAGGCAAATGCCCAGGAAAGGGATGCCGTTCTCACGGGCGTAGCGGATAGCCGATATCTTTCCTTCGATAGCCCGGGAACCGAATCCGGGAGCTACCAATATACCGTCCACCCCGCCGAGTATTTCAGCCACATTGCAATCGTCTATGTCGCCGGAATAAACCCACTTAACGTTCACTTTTACTTCGTTGGCTGCGCCGGCATGGATAAAGGACTCCACAATGGATTTATAGGCATCGTGCAGGCTCACGTATTTGCCCACCAACGCGATTGAGACCTCGCCTTTGGGGTTCTTGTGACGGCTGAGGAAATTTTTCCATTTTTCCAGATCCAGCGAGTCCGGGCACGGCAGGTCGAGATCTTCGAGTACCACGCGGTCCAGATGCTGCTGTTCCATCAGGATAGGCACATCGTAAATGGTCTCCGCATCGATGGATTCGACGACGGCTTCCTTGCGCACGTTGCAAAACTGGGCCAATTTGTTTTTCACTTCTTCCGGCAGGTGGTGTTCCGTACGGCACACCAGTACGTCGGCCTGCACCCCGGCCTGCATCAGTGTCTTGATGGAGTGCTGCGTGGGTTTGGTCTTCAGTTCGCCGGCCGCGGCCAGGTAAGGCACCAGCGCCAGGTGGATCACAATGGCGTTTTTCGGGCCGAGCTCCCATTTGAGCTGCCGTACAGCCTCTATGTACGGGAGGGATTCGATGTCCCCTACCGTACCGCCTATTTCGGTGATAATAATATCGTATTTACCTGTCTTTCCGAGTATTTGTACGCGCTGCTTAATCTCATTGGTGATATGGGGAATCACCTGCACCGTCTTGCCGAGGAACTCGCCGTGGCGCTCTTTCTCGATGACGGAAAGGTAGATCCGGCCGGTGGTCACGTTGTTCGCCTGGGAGGTTTCCACATTGAGGAACCGTTCATAGTGCCCCAGATCGAGGTCGGTCTCGGCCCCGTCGGCGGTCACGTAGCATTCCCCGTGTTCGTAGGGGTTGAGCGTGCCGGGATCGACGTTGATGTACGGATCGAGTTTCTGGATGGTTACCGAATAGCCCCGGGCCTGGAGAAGACGGGCCAGCGAAGCGGATATGATACCTTTTCCCAAAGAGGACGTAACCCCTCCGGTGACGAAAATGTATTTTGTTTTACGCGACATGATTTATACAAAAAATAATTGGTGCAAATGTACTAATTTTTTCCCGGCCGGAACCTTCCTGAAAGGACTTTTATCCGTCCTTTTTCCCTTACCGCAATATCACGTACAGGATGGCCAGGATCACTCCCATGGCCATCAGGGCCGAAAAATTGGAATAAATGGCATTTTTCAACTTAGCCGTGGTCATGTTCTTGCGCAGGTACATATAACTCGTATCGGCAAAGACCGACAGGAAAAACGCTCCGAACACGATATGCGGGATCACAGCCAGGATCCAAATCCCGACACAGAGCCATACGATAGCGCATATCAACGCCAACGAAACGAAATAACTTACGAATCCGAAATATTTTTTGTCGGTCATAACGATCCCAATAGTAACTATTCGTAACGCAGGGCTTCTATCGGGTCCAGGCGCGAGGCCTTGCGGGCTGGATAATAGCCGGATATAACCCCCACCCCGAACGTGATGGCGAATGCGAGGAGCATTTCCGTCACGGGCAATACAAAACTGATATGCATGGCCAGCGACACGATATTTCCCAGCAGAATACCGATCGCAATACCGATAATGCCTCCGATCTGACCGATGATGATGGCTTCGATCAGGAATTGCAGGGTGATGCTGCGGGCGTCGGCCCCTATGGCTTTCAATGTGCCTATCTCGCGTGTACGTTCGGTTACGGATACGAGCATAATGTTCATCAGGGCGATGGAAGAGCCCAAAATAGTGATCAGGCCGATGATCAAAGCAGCCGCTTTCAGGTTGGAAAGCATCCCCTCCATATTATCGAGGGCGGCCTGGCTGTTGCGGATGATAAAGTTATCCTCCTGCGAAGGGCGAAGGCCCCGCACATTGCGCATGGTCACTCGTACATTATCAGTGAATTCGGCATCGGCCGCTGTCAGGCCTGCCGGAGGGACGACGGATACGGTAAAAGAGGTAAAACTCGGAAAATCCGTCCGTGCGGTCTGCAAAGGAATGAAAACGAGGTTGTCCTGGCTCATGCCCATAGTCGAGCCTTTGCTCTGCACCACCCCGATTATATTGTAGCGCAAACCGTTTACGCTGATATTCTGTCCGAGGGGTTTGCCGGTAGGGAAAAGTTTTTTTACGATATCGGGGCCTACTACGGCGACTTTTGCCCCGCTCTCGATCTCGTCGGACGAAAAGAAACGACCGTTCTCGATCTTAAATCCGCTTATATCGAAATAGTCCTCGTCGGCGGCTACCAAACGGATATTAGGATCCGTCTTATCGTATTCGCTGCGTACCTCGGCATTGCTGGCCGCCGTTCCGTTCACGGATACTGTGCCTTTACCGGCCATTTTTTCCTTGAATGTCCGGGCGTGCCGATACTCGATCTTGGGCTGGTACACCCATTCGCTCGGATCGTTTTCCTTGGGTGCCCACCGGCCGCCGTATACGCTGACCACATTGGCACCGAACGATTTGAAACTGTCCACCATCGAACTGCGCAGGGCCGACACGCTGGTGAGAATACCCACCAAGGCCGTAATACCTATCGCGATGATACTGGCGGTTATACCGGTTCGAAGGCGCTGGGATTTGACATTGTCCCAGGCCATGATGACGATTTCCTTCAGTGAGGACATATTATATCTTAGTGTTCTGTCGTGATTACCGAGGGGCAAGTTACGAATATTCACCGATAATTTCCGCTCCGACCGCGTATAAATTGCTTTTATTTCCGGAATCGGCACACAACGGTCGGCACATAAAACATTTTTCCTAAATTTGTCCCATACCATTTAAAATTTAAACTATCTAAAATATGCGTTCAATCACCCGTTTCACGGCGCTGGCAGCCCTGCTGCTCATCGGGCCGTTCGCCTTTGCCCAGGATAACCTGGTGGCCAAAACCCAGTCCGGAGACCAGGATTCGAAGGATAAATTCCAATTCACGGTCGTAAAGAAACTGCCCGTCACTTCGGTAAAAGACCAGGCTTCGTCCAGCACGTGCTGGGCTTACTCCGGATTAGGCTTTGTAGAGGCTGAAATGCTCCGCATGGGCAAAAAGCCGGTCGACCTGGCTGAAATGTTCATTGTATACAAAGTATATCAGGAAAAAGCCCGCAAATACGTCCGCCTGCACGGGAACATGACCTTCGCCGGCGGCGGTGAATTCCACGACGTACTGAACGTCATTGGCCGCTATGGCATCGTTCCGCAGGAAGCCTATGAAGGCCTGGTGGAAGGCGAAAAGCGCAATGCCCACAACGAACTGGATCAGAGTTTGGAGGCCTACATAAAAGGCGTGGCAAGCGCCCGCACGATCCGGGGGGACTGGCAAAAACCGTTCGACGGGATACTCGACCGCTATCTGGGCGTACCTCCCACCGAGTTCACTTTCCAGGGCAAAAAATACACGCCCCGTACTTTCGCCGACAAAGTGGTAGGTATCCATCCGGACGATTACATGTATTTCATGTCTTGGAAATCCGACCCATACTACCGGAAATCGGAACTGCTGGTGCCGGATAACTGGGCCTGGGAAAAATGCTGGAACGTCCCGATGGACGACATGATCGCCATTATCGACAACGCCCTGGAAAACGGCTTTACCGTAGCCTGGGCGGCCGACGTATCGGAAAGGGGATTCTCCACCAAATTGGGCGTAGCCGTCGTGCCGGAGGTTTCCGATTCGCTGCTGATGTACGGCACGAAGGAACAGGTAGCCGATGCCTCGGCCAAGATGCTGGACGGCCCGCAGCCGGAAAAGACCATCACCGAGGATATGCGCCAGAAAGGGTTCGATGACTACTCCACGCAGGACGACCACGGTATGCTGATCATCGGACTGGCCAAAGACCAGAACGGCAAAAAATTCTACATCGTGAAAAATTCCTGGGGCGAGACCCGCGGCCGGGACGGCGGTATGCTCTATGTGAGCGAGGCCTATATCCGCTACAAGACGACCTCTTTCGTGGTGAACAAAGGCGCCGTTCCTTCGGATATCCTGAAAAAGCTCCGGTAAGATACGCGCAAATCCAAAACTACCGCTATGTATAAAAACAACCTGTTCGCCTTGCTGGCCGCCATCCTGATCCTGCCCCTTCTGGTGGCCGGGCAGTTGCCGGATAGCACACAACAGCGACAGTGGAAGGAGAAATTCCATTTCACAGTCGTAAAGGACAATCCTGCCACTCCGGTAAAGGATCAGGCCTCTTCGGGCACTTGTTGGGACTATGCCGGGATATCCTTTGTGGAATCCGAAATGCTCCGCATGGGTAAAAAGCCGGTCGACCTGGCCGAGATGTACGTCGTATACCGCACCTATCAGGAAAAAGCGCGGAAATACGTGCGCCTGCACGGCAACGCGACCTTTTCCCCCGGCGGAGAAGGCACCGACGTGCTGGATGTCATCCGCCGTTACGGCATCGTTCCCCAGCAGGCTTATCCGGGACTGCCCGAAGGGGAGACCCGCGACAACCACAAGGACCTCGACCGGGAGTTGTACGCCTACGTGAAAGACGTGGTTGCCTCTAAAACCATCCGGGGCGGCTGGAAGAAAGGATTCGACGGGATACTCGACCGCTACCTGGGCCATATCCCTGCCGAATTTTCTTTCGAAGGGAAAAAATACGACCCGTGTTCCTTTGCGGACAAGGTCGTAGGCATCCACCCGGAAGACTACCTCTACCTCACCTCGTGGACGGACGAACCGTATTATGAAAAGGTACACCTTCTGGTGCCGGACAACTGGTCCTGGGAAAAGTATTACAACATCCCGTTGGACGAAATGATCCAAACGCTGGATTATGCCCTGGAAAACGGTTACACTGCCATTTGGGCGGCCGATATGACGGAAAAAGGATTTTCTGTGCCCCTGGGTATCGTCATCGTGCCGGAAACGGAGGATTCGCTGATGTTCGACGGCCCGAAACCCGAAAAACAGATCACCGAACAGATGCGCCAGAAAGCGTTCGACGATTACTCCACGGTCGACGACCACAGCATGCACATAACAGGCATCGCCAAGGACGCCAACGGAAAGAAATACTACATCATCAAGAATTCCTGGGGCACGAGCCGGGGATTCGACGGTATCTATTACGTGAGCGAGGCCTATATGCGCTACAAAACAATCTCCCTGATCCTGAACAAGGGAGGGGTTCCGCCAGCCATCCTCAAGAAATTGAAATAAAGGCCGTATACCTATAAAAAGCGGGAGCACTTTCGAGCTCCCGCTTTTTTATTGCAATCTTTGCTTACAATACTCTCTCATACAGCCGGAAAAAGTCCAGCCCGTGCCCGGCCAGCCCTAGATCGACCGTATCGACATACCGGAAGCCGCACTTTTCGTACAAGCCTATGGCAGGGGTGTTTTTCCGGTACACATCCAGCCGGATCGCTTTGATCCCTGCCTTCCGGGCCAGCCGGACGGAAAAATCCAGCAGGCTGCGCCCCACTCCTTTTCCCGAAAAGCCGGGATGCACCACAAAGGTATGGACGACCAGTATCTGGCTGTCGTCCGCATCGACGCTCCATTTTACCCTAGAATAGGCTTCCTCCGTATGGTGGTTGAGAATGACGGATCCCGCGATTCGCCTGCTGGCAAAAGCGATATACAAATTGTTTTCCGCAAGGCCCCTCTCGGCCGTTTCGCGCACCGGGTAGAAACCTTTGATCCAACCGGGGTGATTTTCCCCGGCCGACAAATGATCGTGCAAATCGTTGTAAAGCCCCTCCAATTCATCGAGGTCGGAAAGCACCCCTTGCCGGATCTCTGTCTTCGGTAACTCTAAAGCCATTATTCCCTGAATTCTTTCGGATAGGTGATCAAGTATTTCGTTTCCGTCTTGTCGGTGGTGAAGTTGATCTGCTCGGACACTTCGGTAATATTGTGTACGCTGCCGTCCCGCAGCCGTATCCGGATATTGTCCTCCCGGGGGCGGTACACATGGTTGTCTATCCGCCGTTCGGTAAACAAGTAGCCCAGCAGGTCATCCCCCAGACCGTATTTTTCCCGGATCGCATGCTGAATGCGCGAGACTTCGGCTTCACCCAGCGGACGGTCCGAGAGCTTGGCCGAGAACAAATGCCGGCTGCAAATGGCATCGCACAGGAAAGACAGGATAAAATCGTCGCTGGCCTTCCACTGTTTGAACACGCACCACATATCCGACTCGTCCACAGCCATATATCGTTCCATATACTCCAGGGTCAGTCCCCGGCAGCCGGTCTTCGAGGCCAGCAGGGAGCGCAGCGGCTCGTGTACGGGAGTGTCCTTTCCCTGGGCCAGGAGTTCTTTCGCCCGCCGTACGATCCCTTCCACCAGCACGTCGGCGGCCAAGACGGTCTTGTGCAGGTATACCTGCCAGTACATCATACGCCGTGCGATCACGAATTTCTCGACAGAATAAAGCCCTTTTTCATCGAAAACGATATCCCCGTCCGCCACATCCAGCATAGCGATGATACGCTCGTGGCTCACGATGCCCTCGGAAGCCCCGGAAAAGAAACTGTCCCGGTTCAGGTAATCCAAGCGGTCCATATCGAGCTGGGAAGATATCAGGCTGTGCAGGTAGCGTTTCGGGTACTCTCCCCGGAAAATCTGCGCCGCCATATCCATCACCGGCCCCGGCATCTCTTTGCGCAATAGTCCCAATACCGCCAGCGAAACATCCTCGTGGGATATTCCGTCCAGCAGTTCTCTCTCCAGCGTATGGGAAAACGGTGCATGTCCTACGTCGTGCAGCAGGATGGCTATTTTAGCGGCCGTAGCTTCCTCGGGAGATATTTCGAAGCCCTTTTCCCGCAGGGTCGCAATAGCCCGCCCCATCAGGTGCATCGCCCCGATCGAATGCGTGAAACGGTTGTGTACGGCCCCCGGATAGACCAGGGACGAAAGCCCGATCTGGGTAATGCGCCGTAAACGCTGCATATAAGGATGGGACAAAACCTTCGATATCAGCGGGTCGTCTATCCGGATGAATCCATAGACAGGATCGTTGATGTTCCTGTTGTGCGTGTCTGCTTTGTTTGTCATAATTCTGCCATAAAAGTAGGCTTTTTTGGGCAATCAAAAAAATGGACGTACATTTGGGAGCTAAATAAAAATGCCATGGCAGCAGTGTTGTCTTTCAAGGATATCAAGGAAGAGGAAATGCCCCGGATAGCCGCGGAAATAGCGCCGTACATCACCTCGGGCGCGGTCATGCTGGAAGGGGAAATGGGAGCCGGGAAGACCACGCTGATAAAACAACTGGTGCGCCTGCTGGGCTCGGACGATACGGCGACCTCTCCTACTTTTTCCATCGTCAACCAATACCTGAAAAAGGACGGTTCCCCTATCTATCACTTCGATTTCTACCGCATCGACGACCCGCGGGAGGCCTACGACATGGGCTACGAGGAATACTTCTACGGTGGGGCCCTGTGCCTGGTGGAATGGGGCGAAAAAATGCGGGGACTATTGCCGGAGAGCGCCGTAGTTATCGAGATCCGCAAGACCCCCCAGGGCCGCGATATCGCCCTTTTTGTGAAATGACATTCATCCCGATTTACCTATAAAGCGGCCCGGAGAAATCTCCGGGCCGCTTTTATATTATTGCCATTTATGCGAAACCATTAGCCGGCCACGTCGTATTCCCTGAGGGCATCATTAAGCGAGGTCTTCTTGTCGGTGCTTTCTTTCCGCTGGCCGATGATCAGAGCGCAGGGTACGCTGAACTCCCCGGCCGGATACTGTTTTTTGAACGATCCGGGGATCACCACGCTGCGGGGCGGTACATAACCCACGTACTGTTTCCGTTCGGCAGAGGTCACGTCTATGATCTTCGTCGAGCCGGTGAGCACCACTCCCGCGCCAAGCACGGCTTGGGAGCCCACATGGCAGCCTTCCACCACGATGCAGCGCGAACCGACGAACACATGGTCTTCGATAATGACGGGTGCTGCCTGAAGAGGTTCCAATACTCCTCCTATCCCCACTCCGCCGGAAAGGTGTACCTGGCGGCCAATCTGCGCGCACGAACCTACCGTAGCCCAGGTATCGACCATCGTCCCTTCGTCGACATAGGCGCCGATATTCACATAGGAAGGCATCAGGATCACCCCCGGGGCGATGTACGAGCCATAGCGGGCAATAGCCCCCGGCACGCTGCGCACTCCGCGGGCGGCGTATCCTATTTTTAGCGGTATCTTATCGTTCCATTCCAGCGGCCCGGCGGTCAGGGTTTCCATTGGCTGGCTGGGAAAATACAGCACGACCGCTTTTTTCACCCATTCGTTCACCTGCCACGTTCCGTCGGCCATAGGTTGTGCGACACGCAGCTGCCCGCTGTCGAGCAGGTCTACCACCTGCCGGATGGATGACTGCACGTCCGCTTCTTTTAGCAAAGCACGTTCGGCCCATACGCGTTCTATCGTGCTACGAAGTTCTTTTTCCATATCGTAAATTTATGAAGACAAAAATACCGGTTACCGGCGGGGATTTTTTAAAGGCCCGGCGGCTTTTTGTGAGAAAGCTTTCAGCGCATTATTGTGCCGGAGCCTTAGAATCCGTTTCCGGCGATGTTGTTATTGTTTTTCCCGTTTCCTTTAGGGGCGGCTCCTCCCGTATTCCGGATTCTTCTTCCGGTTCATCGGTATCTATTTTCCTTTCGGGGGCGCTCCCGTCCATAGCAGCCTCTTCTTCCGGCTTAAGGGCCGGGTCTATTCCGTTTTCCAGTCCCCGGCCGGCGGTAGCCGGTTCTTCGGAGGGTGTGGCAAAACTAAGGTCTATGTTTACCGGGCCTTCCCATATGTCGTCCGGGGTTAACGGGCGTTCGCCTTCCCGGATAGCGAACCCTTTGAGCCGAGTAGATTCTTCGGGCAAGCTGTCGGCCGACAGCATCTTTCCATCGGGTGATTTATTGAACCGTATTACCAATACCTTGGAGTCTCTCATGAATACATCCATGTAAGACGCATTGCTTTTATTGACGCCGATGCGCGAGCCGTCGTTATCGTATGAATAATAGACGGTCTCCGCATTGCCTTTCACATGGACGATGCGCAGATCGTTATCGATGATCTTTCCCCGCATCGCATTGCCTTTCACCTGGTTGTAGGCATCGGGCTCGTGGTAATCCCGCGAAAGGATAAATGCATTCTTTACCAGGATCACCGAGTCCATGACGTCTTTTTCGAGATCGCGTTTCACATACATCGAATCGGCTGTGACTTGGTTGCCGGCGGAGAAAATGATCGGATCTTTATACATGCTCATGATCCCCGTTTTCTGGTCGTAAAAGACCGAATCGGCCGCTCCGGACATATCGCTCTTATAAAAACGGACATGATGGAAAGCACGCATCACGCGCAGGCTGTCGTCCGATTCCTTCTTCCAGGAAAGGGTATCCACCGCCGCCGAAAGCGAATCTGCCTCCAAAACGCCAGCCAACAAGCCTTCATCCGGTTTCAGCGTGTCGCGGGGCACCGCGCGTACCGGGCGCAATAAATCCAAAGGCCAGACGACCGTCATCCCCAAAATATTCTTCGGTCGCAAACTGTCCCTTTTCGCCTTTTCCAGGGCATCCGATTCCAGTTTGACCGCACGCAGTTCTTCCCGCTGCCGCTGCCTTTCTTCGCGCAGCCGTTTCTTTTCGGCCTTTTCCCGTTGCTTGGGGGTCATTTTTGCGTATAGAGAATCCCGGGATGCCTCTCCGCCATTCAACGTATCCGGGTTTTCCGATACGGACGCGGACAAAGAATCCGATGCCGCTTTTTTTCCCGCCAGCGCTTCCTGCTGGGCCATTTTATCCAACATGGACGTTAATCTCTTGTCCACGCCTCCGTCACCTTCCTCCAAACTGTCGGCCCGGGCTGCTTTTGCCGCCAGATAGCTCATCAATGTGCTCCGGCGGGTGACCATCAAAGTATCCCCCCGCGTATACAGCGTGTCTTTATCCAATATCTGGACTACTTTGGGTTTGCGTGGGAATATAATGGAGTCCTGTCTTTCGAAGTATTCGGCAAAATCCCCGTAAATGGCGGCTTTTTGGGTCGTATCCTGCAATTCCACATTGGAAATGGCCCGGGCATATCCCTCATTTCGCTCGTAATGCAGCGTATCGCCCCTGAGCATCCGGCGGCCATAAGATACCCGGGTGTTCTTGTAAAAATCGGAGATGCCGTTCTGTGTGTTGTATTCGCCCTCCTCGGTATAGATCTTATTTTTCTCGCTGTAAATATTGGTCGGGCCCTCGGCGGTGATGACCTTGGAGACCGTATTGTAATGAAGCGTATCGGAATACATCCGGTAGTCCGGATCCCAGGCTACCACATCGACATAAAAATCCACCATATCGTCGGGCACCCGGTACACGCCTATCTGGCTGTTGAGGGTATTCTTTTCGTCCGTGATAGTCCCCCCGCAGAAATAATAAGCCTGTTCGTTAATACGGTCGTAATCGAGGGTATCCGTCCGTAAAGTGGTACTCTTATGTACCAGCACGACATCGCCGTAGGATTTTATCAGCTGATTGTCTCCCGTATAGAGCATATAATTGCTGTTCAGGGTAAGGGTATCCCCTTCATTGACAAATACATTCCCCCGGGCAAAAAAAGTGTTCATCGCCCGGTTGAATTCCGCTTCGTCGCAGGTCATCAAAGTATTGCCGTGATAAAACCGCACATTGCCGGTAAGTTTCTGAACCCCCGGGGCGATATCTTCGTTGTTACTGATCAGGTCGGCATTGTCTATCCGTATCCGCGTCGGCTTTCCCACGCCGGAAGAACTGCTTCGCGGGCGTGTACTGTCCCCGGATACCGAAACCGGTCGTTTTCCCGTTGCAGGGCTCTCCGGCACCTGCTGTTTGGGCGCCGCCGTCCCGGCGCCCGGTACGACCCATCCGCTGCCGGCCAAAGAATCCTCCTCCTCCGTCTGGCCCGTACCAGCTACCGAAGGCGCCCCCTGCGGGGGCTGCTGGGGTGCGCCGTACAGGGACAGGATAGCTGCCGAAAGTACGATCAGGGTAAGTAAAGCGTATTTCTGGATGTCCTTCACGCGGGTTTCCGTATTTTTATGCGGCAAAGATAGTGCAAACCGAGTGCAGAAGCAAGCAGGCTCGCTTTTGCCGAGGTGCAGCCTATTTTCGCCGCTGGAAGGCAAAGATACTGAAAAAAAGCCCTCGGGACATTCCGCAGGTTTGGGCAGGGACAAAAAATATTCCTAAATTTGACGAAACATTTGTGAAAAACACCCGGACTGAAAAATTGGAAAAAGAAAACACCGCCTACCCCCGTACATACACTGAAAAGTTCCACGTCGAATGGGACGCCGCCTGCGCTACCGGCCGCCTTTCGCTGACAGGTCTTTTCAACATGATACAGATCACCGCCGGCAACCATGCCAACCTGTGCCGCTTCGGTTTTTACGATATGATGGCTGCCGGACAGGCTTGGGTGCTCAACCGGATGAAAGTGCACTTCACTTCGATGCCCGGCTGTAACCAGGAAGTACAGGTAACGACCTGGATACACGCCTCCAGCGGAGTGATATCCGAACGAAATATGACCGTAGAGCACGACGGCCGGATCTTCGCCCAGGTAAGCACCGTATGGGCCTGCATCAACTACGAAAAACGCACGCCCGAACACATCGCCGTGGACTACCCGGATTACCTGATACTGGGCGGCAAAAATATCGGCATAGCCAAAGCCTCCCGCGTACGCACCCCCGAGACTACCGAGTTATTGCGCGAATACCGGGTCGCCTTCAGCGATATCGACGCGATGGGCCATGTGAACAACATCAAATATACGCAGTGGATACTGGACAGCATCCCTTACGAAATGGCGTTGGGAATCACCAGCGGTGAGGTCGAGGTCAATTTCCTGGCGGAACTCCACCAGGGCGACCAGGTATTCATCGAACAGGGAGAAACCGCCGACGGGATCACATTCGTTGTCCGGCGGGAATCCGACGGCCGCCCGGCATTCCTCTCCCGTTACAGGCCTTTGTAAAAAATCTTTCCCGGTAATGGATTACTTGGGGGAAATCCGTTATTTTTGCATAAAATATACATCTTCATACGACAACCTTTCTTTCATGTTGGTAATAGGTATAGCAGGTGGGGCCGGTTCCGGCAAGACCACCGTGGTAAATAAAATACTGGAAGCCGTCAGCCCGCAGGACGTGGCCGTGCTTTCGCAGGATTCCTATTACCGCGACAGTTCCGACGTGCCGGTGGCGGAGCGCCAGAAGATCAACGTGGACCATCCCGATTCCATCGAATTCGACCTGCTGGCCCAACACGTGGCACAACTGAAAAAAGGGAAGTCTATCGAACAGCCCACCTATTCCTATACCACATACGAGCGGGGAAAAGAGACTGTCCATACCGAACCCAAAGACGTAGTAATCGTCGAAGGCATTCTCGTACTCCAAAACAAAACTTTGCGAAGCCTGATGGATATCAAGATATTCGTCGAGACGGACGACGACGACCGCCTGGCTCGCGTGATCCGCCGGGATATTGTAGAGCGGGGCCGTACCGCCACCCAGGTACTCGACCGGTATGTGAATATCGTCAAACCGATGCACAAGCGTTTCATCGAGCCTTCGCGCAAACATGCCGACCTCATCATTCCCAATTACGATGGACTCGAAGTCGCTATTAACGTCATCCTGACGGTGATCGAAAAAAAACTCGGAAAAGAAAAATGCGCCCGGTTCTGATATGAAATCGCCCGTAGAAAAAATAAAAGCCCATATAAACAGCCGCCCGGGACTAAAACGGACGTTGGATTATATGCTGAACCACAAACTGCTGGTGGTTATCGTGGCATTCCTGATATGGATGACTTTCTTCGACCGCAACTCGTTCCTGCTGCATGTAGAGCGCGAGCGCAATATCTCGGCCCTGCAGGATTCCATCAGTTACTACAAGCGGGAAATAGAACGGCAGAAAACTTTCCTGAACGAACTTCGCAGCGACCCCAAGCAAATGGAAAAATTCGTCCGCGAACATTATGGCCTGAAAAAGGACAACGAAGATATCTATATCATCAAACGGTCTTCCGAAGAATGAGCTATTCACCCAGCGGCTACTACTCCGGCTGCCACTTGAAAGGCCGGAAAACGACAAACCAAACCCTCTGCCGCTGATGATACTCCCTTACATTGCCCTCGGAATCGCCTGTGCCCTGCCCGGCATCGCCTACGCGTATGCGTGCTACCGCCAGAAAATCCGGAAAAAGCACCATTTGGCCGAATCGGAATTGATCCTGGGGAATGTGAATGCCTATTTCATCCTGATAGACTCCGATCTGAAAGTCCTGCGCACCAATTACTATTCCCTGAACCACATTCCGGCCAGTGACGAGCCCAAACGGGTAGGCGACCTTTTGCATTGCCGCAATGCGCTCGAATCGCCCGGATGCGGCACCCACGAACTCTGCAAAATATGCGGCATCCGGGCGGCCATCGGCCAGGGGTTGGCGAAAGGGGAAAGTTTTAAAGACCAGGAGGCGTCCATGGAAGTATTCCGGCACGACCGCCGGCAAATGGCTCCCTGCGACGTTTCGGTATCGGGTACTTATCTGGAAACTTCGGGAGAGAAACGGATGGTACTAACGGTTATCGATATCACGAGACTGAAAGACACCCAAAAACAGTTGAATGCCGAGAAAGAAAAGGCAGTGGCTTCCGACCGGCTCAAATCGGCTTTCATCGCCAATATGAGCCACGAGATACGCACGCCGCTCCACGCGATCTCCGGATTCTCCGACCTGCTGGCTTCTGCCGAGGATAAAGAAGAGAAAAATGCCTATGCCGACATCGTCAGCCGGAACAGCCGGCAATTGCTGCACCTTTTCGACGACATACTCGACCTGGCCAAAATGGAGTCCGGAACGCTGGATTTCAATTATTCGGATTTCCGGATAGATGAACTCCTAAAAGACCTGTACGGCACTTTTGCGGGCGCCCTGAAAGAAAAAACAGGAATAACCCTCATACAGGAACCGGTACCTGAATTGCCCCTGCTCCATTCGGAACGGGAACGGGTATTCCAGGTGCTTTCCAACTTTATCGACAACGCCCTGAAATTCACGGCCGGCGGGGAGATCCGGTTCGGCGCCACCCGTCAGGACGACGGTTATATCCGCTTTTACGTATCGGATACGGGGATCGGCATTGCCGAAGAAGAACAGGAAAAGATATTCGGACGGTTCACCAAACTGGATCACTACCTGCCCGGAAGCGGACTCGGGCTGGCCATCTCGCAACTGATCGTCGAAAAACTGGGCGGAACCATCGGAGTGGAATCGCGCCCGGGCAAAGGATCGACTTTTTGGTTTACCCTGCCACTGGATCCTATCGGATAAAACCTATTGAATGACTTTTTCCGAAATGTATTCGCCGTACGCCCTCTCTCCCCAGAATTCATACCCTTTTCCACCCTGTGAAGTACCTTCGAACACCGTATCGATGAAACCGTTGCGTTCCACCAGCACCGTGTGGTAGATTTTTCCGTCAGGATTTTTCTTCAGTTTAAAAAACACCTGCTTTTTCGGGTCGTTGAAGTAAATAAAATCGCCTGTTTCGGTACGTTTGAGCGGAAAATGTTTACTTAAACCTTCCTCCATGGCAAAGCTGCGCCCCCACGTTCCCCCCGAAGCGCTGACGATATGCTTCCCGTCGATGATCACCGTCGCGTCCTCGTAGGAGGTCACGCACAGATAATGTTTTTTCGACCGGCCGAGCCAGTCCGCCAGTTTCTTTACATGCAGGGAATCTTCATACCCGTACGTACTGTCCAAAAACACGATCCGTTTCACTTTGTCCGGTATCGTATCGAGGGCCCGGATATATTCGAACACGAAATATCCCCCTCCCGAATGGCCGGACAGCACGGCCGAGGGGCGGTAATCGGCGTACCTGGCCATTATGTCGTCCACGACAGCGGGAAGTATCTGCGTTTTATCCTCCTTGTGCAGGCTGCGCCAGGCGCCCCAGCTTCTGCCGGCGGCCATCAGGTATACTACCACAAAATTGTATTTTCTCTCCTTCTCCCGCAGAAAACGGGTCTGGGCGGCGATATGCTGGATATCGTAGTGCCAGTCGTCCCCGGCGTACATTTTTTTTCCGGCCGTCCATTCGATGGTATTGCCATTGGGAAGAGCGTAAAACAGCACCTGTGTCGGTTTTCGCTTATCCATCCGGGCGGGCGCGTCTATGGCGATCCGTACATCGGGATATTTGTCGTCGATACGCGTAACAATGGATTCATCGGCTATCCGCTGCCCCACGCACGGAAGGCATAGCACCGACAGCAGCAGGAAGAGAAAGGATTTTTTCAAAACAGTAGTTTTTATTATCGTTTAAACGAACCGTCCGGTACTCTGCCTGCGGTCGGTCGGCAAGTCCTTCCGGAACAGCAAACTGAGCAGCGACAGGACGACGCCCGCCACTATAAGGGGAATGCAAACGCTCACGATCCGATCCGCCTGCTGAAGGTTAGCCAGCATATAAACCAGCGGGGCGATCATCAATGCCGCGCCAAGGCCCACCATGGCAAGCCCTACGGCCGATAAAGGCCGCGCAGCAACCGTATTTTTCCATTGTCCGTTCCGTATCATTTCGTTATCGGGTATTTATTGATCCGGGGATAAAGATAATATGCGGCGCGGATATAATCAAAATAAACCGAAGGTTTTGTTCTTCGGGTAATTCCGGAGACGCGGATATTTTTTATCTTTTCCCTCCTTTGGCTGTCCGGGAAAAAATGATTAATTTTGCTTTCGCCCGAAAGGGAAGAAAAACTCTATGGAACATTTCGTCGTATCGGCCCGCAAATACCGCCCCCACTCCTTTGACGAGGTAGTCGGGCAGGGACATATCGCCTCGACGCTGGAGAACGCCATCGAGCACAACCAGCTGGCGCAGGCCATGCTGTTCTGCGGCCCGCGCGGGGTCGGAAAGACTACCTGTGCCCGTATCCTAGCCCGGGAAATCAACCTCCGCACGATGCCGGACGCTTCGCCGGACGAAGACTTCGCGTTCAACATCCACGAACTAGACGCCGCATCCAACAACTCCGTAGAGGATATCCGCACCCTGATAGACCAGGTGCGCTTCGCCCCCCAAACGGGCAAGTACAAAGTGTACATCATCGATGAGGTACATATGCTCTCACAGGCGGCCTTCAACGCATTCCTCAAGACACTGGAAGAACCCCCCGCCCACGCCATATTTATCCTGGCGACCACCGAAAAGCACAAGATCATCCCCACGATCCTTTCCCGCTGCCAGATATTCGATTTCAAGCTCATTTCGGTAGCCGATATCCGCGGCCACCTGGCCCGTATCGCTGCCGACCAGGGGATCAAGGCCGACGAAGAGGCCCTGCATATCATCGCCGTCAAGGCGGAAGGCGCCCTGCGCGATGCCCTGTCCATATTCGACCGGGTGGTATGCTTCTGCGGGGATACCCTCACGGCGGAAAAAGTAGCCGAAACCCTCAACGTACTGGATTACCAGGCTTATTTCCATCTGACGGACGCCCTGTTGGATGCCGACATCCCCTCCGCGATGCTTCAGGTGGATACTATTTTGCAAAACGGTTTCGACCTCCAGTATATGCTTTCCGGGCTCGCTTCGCATATCCGCGATCTGATGGTCTCCAAAAATCCGGCCACCGTTTCCCTGCTGAACGTACCGGAGGATGTAAAAAACCGCTACCGGGAGCAATGCGCCCGCCTGGATGCCGAAACGGCCGTGGAAGCGCTCGCCCTGTTGGCCCGCACGCAGTCGGAATACCGCCTGTCCAAAAACCCGAGGCTCCTTACCGAAATCGCACTGATGCAACTGGCATCCCTGGGCCTGGACCCTTCAAAAAAAAAAGCCCTGACTTTATAATCCCCGCCGACGTATACCGGCATTTCGGGCAAGACCTCCCCTCCCGGGAGGAATTGGCCGCTTTTATCGCGACGCTCTCCGCCGGACACGTCGTCCCCGAAAAACGGGAAACTCCTCCTGCCACCCGAAAACAGGTATCCGTCCAGCCAGAAAGGCAGATCCAAGAAAAACAGCCACAAGCTGCGGAGGATCAAAATATACCTTCAAAAGCCGTTGTTGAAAGCGAAAAGAAGCCCCCTGTTTCTATATCCCCAATTGCCTCCGGCGATGTGCCTTCCCTGAAAGCGCGCTCGGCCCTGTCCATCGCCAATATGCTGGCCGCCGGGAATAAACCCAAAGGGCAAGACGGCCCGAAAGAAGCCATCCTGAGCGAGGCTTTCTCCCAAGAAGAACTGATCAAGGCATGGGAGCATTTCTGCGAAAAGGCCGGAAAAGAAAAACGTATCGGCCTGCATACGGCCATGAATGCCGCGGATGTGCATATCGGCCAGAACAATGTGGTGGAGATCACGGTATCCTCCTCCCCGGCGGCGCACGAGCTGGAGCAGAATATGCTCGACATCCTAGCTTTCCTGAAAAAGACCCTGCGCAATACGGCTATCACCCACCGGGTGACGGTCAACGAAAGCGTGCGGGAACATCTGCCCTACACGCCCCGCGAAAAATACGAATACCTCCGGCTCAAGAATCCCCTGCTCGAAAAAATGAGGAACGAACTGGACCTGAACATAGATTTCTAAGCCGACATGAAACTTCTGCGCCTGATCCTTTTACCTCTGTCCGTGTTGTGGTATACTTTCAGCAAGCTTCGCACCTGGATGTATACTTCGGGAAAATTCCGCCGCAGGCATTTTAGATTGCCTGTCTTCGTGGTGGGAAACCTCTCTACAGGCGGCACGGGAAAAAGCCCCCATGCGGAACTCCTGGCTCGCCGAATGCTTTCCGACGGCTATAAAACGGCCATCCTCAGCCGGGGCTACGGCCGCCGCACAAAAGGTTTCGTGCTGGTCTCCGGGCACTCTTCGGCCCACGATACGGGCGACGAGCCGCTAATGATGAAAAGGGCCATTCCCGAAGCGACGGTGGCCGTCTGCGAGAACCGAGCCCGGGGCATCAAGCGTCTGATGCAGAACTACCGGCCACAAATCATCGTTCTGGACGATGCCTACCAGCACCTGCGGGTAAAGGCTTCGTGTTATTTCCTGCTTACGGCTTTCGACAGTCCCTTCACCTCGGATCACTTACTCCCTGCCGGAAACCTGCGCGAAAGCCGCCACGGGGCCGACCGGGCCGACTGCGTGATCGTGACTAAAGTCCCCCGCAAATTCGGCGGCGACAGTGAAAAAGCAGTGGCTATGCGCGAAAAATTCCGCCGGGAAATAGTCCGGTACACCGACGCGCCGGTGATATTCTCCCATTACGACTATGCTGACCACGTAAAGAATCCCCTTTTGGGTAAAATACCGGCAGACCACCTAAAAGACTATAACATCCTGCTGGTAACTGCCGTGGCCAATCCCGTACCGCTACTCTCCCACCTAGGTTCGCTGGAAGTGACCTGCCGACACCTGCAATACCCGGATCACCATATATTCAAACGCCGGGATATCGACAAAATCAAAAATGAATTCTTAAATTTGCCGCACGGGAAAAACATTATCCTCACCACGGAAAAGGATATGGCCCGCATCATCGGCACGCCCCTGGCGGAATACCCCGTCTATTCGCTGGCCGTGCGGGCGGTGATCGACCCAAGGGACGAACAAACATTCAATTCCATCATCGACGATACGATCAAACGATACAAAGACTGAAATACTATGCTCGAGAAAATCAAAGAAACCGCGGAATTCCTCGGCCGTTACGCCGAAAAACCGATCGAATGGGGCGTCATCCTGGGAACGGGACTGGGCGACCTGGTCAGCGAAATAGACGTGCGAAAGCGCATCCCGTACAATGAGATCCCCAATTTCCCCGTATCGACCGTCGAAGGACATTCTGGGGAAATGGTCTTCGGCTACCTGGGCGGGAAATACATCATGGCCCTGAACGGCCGTTTCCATTTCTACGAAGGCTATTCGATGGACAAGGTCACCTACCCTGTCCGCGTGATGAAATTAATGGGCATCGACCGCCTGGTGGTATCCAACGCTTCCGGCGGCGTCAACCCGGCCCATAAGATCGGCGATATCATGATCATCACCGACCATATCAACATGATCCCCGAACACCCGCTGCGCGGAAAGAACATGGCCGAACTGGGCCCCCGTTTCGTGGATATGAAAGATGCTTACAATCCGAAAATGGTCGCCGCCGCCAAAAAGATCGCCGCAGACAACGGCATCGAGGTTTGCGAAGGCGTTTACCTGGCCCTTCAAGGTCCCACTTTCGAAACGCAGGCCGAATACCTGATGGTATCCCGCCTGGGCGGTGATGCCGTGGGCATGAGCACAGTACCCGAAGTAATCGTAGCTCGCCACATGGGCATCGAAGTGTTCGGCGTATCGGTTATTACCGATCTGGGCCTGCCTGGCAAAATGGCCAACGTATCGCACGAGGAGGTGCAGGCTGTCGGAAAAACGGCTACCCCGAAGGTGATGAAGATCGTCAAGGAGCTCATCAAGACTTTTTAACCAAAACCCCGAAATAATCCTATGGTTTCGAGAATCGTACGCATACTGCTCATCGCAGCGCTCACCGGATGCTCCGTCTGGCAGTTCTGGGAGGCCAATATCGGCAACGGCATATTCCTTATCATCCTGGCACTCATTGTGCTGTTCACTTATTTCAAGAACGAGTGGATGATTATGGCCCTGCTGGCCATGCGCAAAAACAATGTGGAAAAGGCGGAAAAACGCCTGATGCATATCAAAGACCCCGATCATGCGCTGGTGCGCCGGGAAAGGGCTTCCTACTATTTCCTGTTGGGTGCCATCCGTTCGCAGCGCAATATGACGGAGAGTGAAAAACTGTTCAAAAAAGCGCTCGAAATAGGACTTTCCCGCCAGGAAAAGGCTATGGCCAAATTGCAATTGTCCGCCATCGCCTTGCAAAAGGGGCGTAAACGCGAGGCCGAGATATTGGTTGCCGAAGCCAAACGCCTGGACAAAGGCAACTTACTCGACGAGCAGATTGGAATGATCAAACAGGGACTCAAGCGCGCCCAGGGGCAGCCCGGATTCTACCAGCAGCAACAGCTCAAAGGCGTAAAACGCCGCTAAAGAGGTGGAAGAAAAGGAATTCTCCCTCGCCGGGGCGGAATACGTGGAGCTGGACAAACTCCTCAAACTCCTGCGGCTGGTGGAAAGCGGCGGACAGGCCCATGAGCTCATCACCCGGGGATTGGTGCGCAGGGACGGGAAAGCGGAAACCCGCAAACGGGCCAAACTCCGCGTGGGCGACGAAGTTGTATTCAACGGCCACCGGGTCAAAATAACGGAATAAAGCATAAAACTTCTTTTACCATGAGAACAATACTGCGTCTGTACGTGTTCCTGCTCCCATTGGGGCTTTCCATGCTCGCCACGATCCTCATCCTGAAACATTTCACAAGCATAGACAGTTTCATGGTCGGATTTTTCGAAGGCATGTCCACCGTATTCATCGTCGTGGGCGCCGCCATATCGATAGGCGCCTGGTGGGGAAAAAAAGGAACTCCCACACAATAAACAGCTTGCTTAAAAAAGCGGGCAGACTATCCACTGTCCGCTTTTTTTGTTTTATAGAGGCGGCGCCCCCGGAAACCGCCCGAAAAAAGGGACAAAAAGAGGGCACTAGAGGACGGGCGGACGAATACCCTACTCTTGTTTTTTTGTTATCTTTGCCTCTCAACACAGACCTAACAAAAACAAATGAGAAATTTCGGGTTACTCCTCCTTTTTTCCCTCCTGTCCGCTTCTACGTGGGGACAGAGCAAACTGGCGGAAAAAATAGACCTGTCCCAATTCCCGCACCGGGACAGCATCCGCCGGGAACTGGAGACCATCCCCTCGTTCGGGATATTCCGCGACAACTATTTCGTCACCGGAACGAACTTCAAAGGCGGAGGCATAAACCAGAACAACAGCGACGCCAAATTCCAGGTGAGTATCATGCACCGGCTGATCAAAGGGATCATGCCGCACGATATGTACCTGTTCATCACCTACTCGCAGCGTTCTTTCTGGGATATCTACAAAAAATCGGCCCCTTTCGAAGAGAACGTATACAACCCGTCTATCGGTATCGGCAACAATATCGTGATCGGCGACCACGTAGTAGGCGTGGGATTTTTTCAGATAGAACACGAATCGAACGGCCGCGACAGTATCTGGAACCGGAGCTGGAACAAGATCAGCTTTACGGCCATTTACGCGCTCAACCGCAACATGAACCTCCAGTTCAAGGTATGGCTCCCGTTCTGGAAAGCCGATGAAAACAAGGACATCGCCCGGTACGCCGGATACTGGCACCTGGTGGCGAACTACCAGACTCCCAACCGGCGCTTTTCCTTTACCGGGCAGTACATCAAACGCGGCGGCTGGGATCTGAACGCCAACTTCATGGCCGAAGCGGCCTTCCGCCTCACCCGCAAGAGCAATCAATACATCTGTATCCAGTACTATAACGGATACGGGGAGAGCCTGCTCGATTACAATGTGTTCAGCGGCTATATCCGCCTGGGCATCGTGATAAAACCCGACAAGTGGTTCAGTATTTATTAGTACTTCTGCAAAAGCAATATCTACAAATAAAACAGGCGGCTCCCGATGGGAGCCGCCTGCCGTTTTACCGTATACGGCCGATTACATGCTCTTGAGCACTTCCTTGAGGAAGTCGTAGAAATGTCCTACCGTATCGATCTTTACCTTTTCATCCGGCGAATGGGGGTGCATGATGGTCGGGCCGAAAGATACCATATCCATTCCTTCAGGGTACTTGCCTCCGATGATTCCGCACTCGAGACCGGCATGGCAGGCCGCCACATGGGGTTCTTTCTTGAACATCTTCTTATAAAGGTCCACCATCTTGAGCAGCACCGGCGAATGCGGGTTGGGCGCCCAACCGGAATAGCCGCCGTTCTGCTCTACTTTGCAGCCGGCCAGCTCCAGCGTCGAGCGAATTCCGTTGGCCATTTCCATCTTGGAACTATCCACCGACGAGCGCGTGAGGAACGACACGGCGAATTTGCCTCCGCGCACTTCCACCCGGGCCATGTTCGACGAGGTCTGCACCAGGCCTTCCACGTCGGGACTCATGCAGAATACGCCGTTCGGCATCGCTGCCAGGGCATCTACGACCGCCTTCTGTTCTTTTTCGGGCATCACTTTCTTCGGAGCATCGATCGGTTCGAGCAGGATCTCCATCCCCTCGTCCACCGTCTTGTATTCTTTCTTTATATCGTCCGACAGCGCCTTGAAATGTTTCTTATAAGCGGCTGCCTTTCCTTTGGGCAGGGCGAATTCCGCGAAAGCCTCCCGCGGGATAGCATTACGCAGCGAACCGCCGTCGAACACCGACAGGCGCAGGCCATATTTAGCCCCGGTGCCCCACAGCATGCGGTTCAGCACTTTATTGGCGTTGGCACGGCCCAGAATGATATCCATCCCGGAATGGCCGCCTTTCAGTCCTTTTACGGTCACTTTGAAGCCCTGCATACCGGCCGGGGTCTTCTCTTCCTTGTATTTCAGGGTACCCAGGGTATCGATACCGCCGGCGCAGCCGATGCACAGTTCGTTTTCGTCCTCCGTATCAAGGTTGAACATGATACGGCCTTTGAGCATTTTCGGGTCCATCTTGTGAGCGCCCGTCATACCGGTCTCTTCGTCCACGGTGATGAGCACCTCCAGGGCCGGATGGGCCACGTCGGTAGCCGTGAGTATCGCCATCGCGGCGGCTACGCCGATCCCGTTGTCGGCTCCCAGGGTCGTTCCTTTGGCGCGAACCCAGTCGCCGTCCACCACGCTCTGGATACCTTGCTTGTCGAAGTCGAAAACCGTATCCGAGTTCTTCTGGTGCACCATGTCCATATGTCCCTGGAGCACGATGATGGGGGACTTTTCTTTGCCCTTGGTCGCCGGCTTGCGGAATACCACGTTACCCATTTCATCGATGGTGGTGTCTATTTTATATTTTTTACCGAACTCTTTAAAGAATGCGACGGCTTTGGCCTCTTTCTTGGAGCCGCGGGGCACCGCATTGAGGTCTTCGAAATAGTTCCAGATAGCCTTTGGCTCGAGGGAACGAACATCTTTGCTCATGTTTTTACCTATTTTTGGTTAGTAATTTCTTCTTTTATTTGCATAAAATATAGCGGGAGCCCAGCACCATTCAAACTTGTTTAAGATTGGTTGAGGCGCATCCTATATTTTACAAATATATCGTTTTCAAAAGAAAATCCGGCAAGGAAGCTCAAAAAAATCCGGAACCGGCTCCCGTAAAATCCTTCAGCAGGAAAATATTCAAGGTATAAAATACTGGTATTTAGAAGTGTTTAGGCGCCCGATTGCATCCGGAGAACCTTCTTAAAATTTCGTATTCCCGATCGGCATTATTCCACCGGCTGGTAATCGATGGACGACTCTTCGTCCGTCCGCTCGATCTTGATGATCACCGGGCGCAGGCCGTCGTTGCACGAACAGATAGCCACGCCTTCCTTGGTGATCCAATCCCCGTAATAGAACGTACCGGAGCCATGCGACAAAGCGAAAACGTATTGGTACACCGCTTTCCACGCCTCATCGCAAAATCCGTCGGGTTTGGCATAGTCGGCATAGAATACCTGCCCTTCCTTCATCATTGGGCATTTCGTAAATCCAGGCCCGGCATATTCTCTGGCCAAATCTTCCTGGAGGGTTCTTTTGAGGATCGTTATCTTGCAACGCTTCATTTTTTCGGCAGAATTATTTTATACCGGTAAATATACGGTAAAATCCGTTTACCCGGCTCCGCCCTCCCCTTTGCTGCAAATCATTTTATCCCTCCTGCAAGCTCTCAAACAGGATTGTGTACCCAGCTTTTCCTGAATCCTTTAGCGATTTTTTGCGAAAAAATAGCACACAGGGGCTTGCAGATTAAAAAATATACGTATATTTGCAACCGCAACGAAGTTCTTTGCATACGGGCGAATACCAGAGTGGCCAAATGGGGCAGACTGTAAATCTGCTGTCTTACGACTACGGTGGTTCGAATCCATCTTCGCCCACATTTTTCTAGATTGCGGAAGTAGCTCAGTTGGTAGAGCGTCAGCCTTCCAAGCTGAATGTCGCGAGTTCGAACCTCGTCTTCCGCTCCAAGACAAATTGCTTTGCATATAAACCCTCCCATTTCAGGAGGGTTTTTTCGTACCGGGTATCTGTTAACCGGAATAAACCATTTGCCGGGACGGGGTTGTTTTCCCATTTTTGCAAAACAGTTTGCATATACAAAGTATGTCGGAGATCAGCAAAGAGTTATTGAAGTGGTATGCCACCCATAAAAGGCCGCTCCCCTGGCGGGAAACCCGCAATCCGTATAAAATATGGATATCGGAGGTCATCCTTCAGCAGACGCGTGTGGCACAGGGAATGGATTATTATCTACGCTTTGTCGAGCGCTTTCCCGCCGTCTCTTCTTTAGCTGCCGCCTCTCAGGATGAAGTATTGAAGTACTGGCAGGGACTAGGGTATTACAGCCGTGCCCGGAATCTCCTCGCAGCTGCCCGCACGATCGAGGAAAAATACGGAGGGCGTTTTCCCGCTTCTTATCAGGAAGTGCGCGCACTCAAAGGTATTGGCGACTATACGGCAGCCGCCATTTGTTCCGCCGCTTACGGAATGCCCCTGGCAGCGGTGGACGGAAATGTATACCGGGTACTCGCCCGTATTTTCAACATAGACCTACCTATCGACAGTACCGCAGGTAAACGGTATTTTTCCGAACTGGCCGCTGCGCAGTTAGACGAGCGGCATCCCGGGGAATACAATCAGGCTATCATGGATTTCGGGGCCCTGCAATGCACTCCGGGAACACCGGACTGCTCCGTATGCCCTTTGGAGGCCAAATGCCTCGGGCTCTCCGCCGGGCGCATTGGCGAACTGCCGGTAAAAAAAGGCCGTACAGCCGTACGGGGCCGGTATTTTTATTATTTTCACATCCTGTGCGAAGGGCGCACCTGGATGCACCGGCGGAGCGGAAAGGATATCTGGCAGGGACTTTATGAATTTCCCCTGATAGAAACGGATGGCCCCACCAGCCCGGATGATCTTCAAGGCCAGCCCGGGTTCCAATTATTATTCAGTGGGACCGGAAAGCCTGAAATCCTCTCTGTTTCCCCTGAAATCCGGCATATACTGTCCCACCAGGTACTGCACATCCGCTTTCTTACTATTGCGATCCACAGTTCGGGATCTGGCCTGGACAATTACATGTCTGTTTCTCCACAAGACATTCCGCATTTGGCTGTACCCCGCCCGATAGAGGCTTTTTTAAAATCCAGCCTGAAGCGATCAAAATAGCCTCCGGGATTCCCCTTTCTAACAAATTATAAGGATATCCGCCCCCTGTTTTACCCAAAATGGGGGATTGTAACGATTCTTTACCCTTTGCACCTTTGCAATCGCTCGCGTAGAATAGCCACAGCCTTCGCGCGGCGACAAAGATGATCGGAAAAATATTTTTTACTGCGTTCCTTACGGTATTCTTGTTTTCGGCCTTCCCAGGCGAAGTGTCCGCCCAGAACAAAATAACCGTCGAAGGGCACGTTACAGATAAAAAGACCGGAGAGCCTATCGTTTTCGCTACGGTACGCATCGACGAACTGTCGCTGGTAACCGTCACGGACGAAAAAGGCCGCTTTGCGCTGCACAATATTCCCCGCGGTGCCTACCACATGACGGTCAGCTACCTGGGCTACAGCCCGGTAAACCTTGAAGTGGACGCCAAAGAAAATATCCGCCTCGACATCCGGATGGAGCCGCAATCCCTCGACCTGGCCGAAGTGACGGTCATGGCGGTAAGTAAGCCCACCAGCGGAACTTCTTCGTCTACCATCACCCAGGCCGCCCTGGAATACATCCAACCTTCCAGCCTGAGCGATATATTCCAACTGCTTCCCGGGTATTTATCCACCGATTCCAATATAAGCGGGAAAGAACAAATGGCCTCCCGGCAAGCCGGCAGCGACGCCAATACCGCCCTCGGAACGGCCATCATTTCCAACGGGGCCCCTATGTCCAATAATGCCACCCTGTTCCGCTTGCCGGACGATAAGGCCAGCGATCGTTCGACAGTGGGCGGAGGGGTCGACCTTCGGCAAATATCCACCGACCACATGGAGCAGGTGGAGGTTGTACAGGGTATTTCCTCGGTCAAATACGGCGACCTGTCCTCCGGGGTAGTTATCCTCAAACCCAAATCCGGTGTAGCTCCCTTGAGTATCCGTATCAAAGCCGACCCGCTAAACAAACTGCTCTACGTGGGTAAAGGATTCAGCTTGGGCAAAAAATCCGGATCGCTGTACCTGGGACTGGACGTGACACAAGGGCGGCCCGATGTGCGCGACAACCTCGAAAAATACACCCGGATCTCTTTCCAAGCCAATTACACCAAAAAATCCGCCTTCCTGGGAGGAAGTCTGGCCAACAACCTCACCCTTTATTATATCGGGACGCTGGACAGTCAGAAGAACGACCCGGACCTGACCCCTAAGACAGACAAGTACAGCGCTTCGTTCAACCGGTTCATGCTCACTTACAACGGTCTGTGGGACGTGAATACCAAAGCGATAAACCATATGGAGCTGGTCGTATCGGCCGATTATACCTCCAGCATCCTGCGCCGCGATATGATCGTAGCCCCCAACGGGGTAATACCTTACCCCACAGCCACCACTCCCGGCGAGCACGAAGGCGCCTACCTGCCGGCCCAATACTTGTCCCACTACAAGAACGAAGACCAGCCTTTCAGTTTCTTCGCCCAGCTAAACGCGGTGAACATCTTTACGGCCAAAAGGACGACCAACCGCCTGATGGTGGGCCTGGAGACCGGCATAGACAAAAACCTGGGCCGCGGGATGCTGTATGACGCCGCCTTCCCACCCTATCCTACCTCTACCTATGCATCCCGTCCGCGCCCGTACAACGATGTGCCGGCTATGGTGCGTACGGCCTTTTTCGCCGAAGAGAAATTCATGGCCCCTATCGGGGGCAGCCGCCTGGCCATTACGGCCGGTATCCGCCTGACCATGCTGGGAAACCTGCCCGGAGAATACGAATTGCAGGGACGGGTATATCCGGAGCCCCGTGTGAACGCCACCTGGACCTTTCCGTCCGTAAGCGTGGGCAATATGTCCCTTACGATAGCCCTTCGGGGCGGTTACGGACGGCAGGTAAAGATGCCGACGCTGGATTACCTGTATCCACAGGAGTCGTATAACGACGTGATCGTACTCAATTACTATTCCCAGACCGAAGCCAACCGGGTGCTATGGACGAACACTTCGGTCACAGACCGGACGAACCCGGCCCTCAAACCCAACAAGAACAACAAGTACGAGGCCGGGATGGACTTCACCCTGGGCAAATACATTTTTTCCTTTACCGCGTTCCGCGAAGAGTCCACCAGCGGTTTCGCCTACCGGACCCGCTACTATTCGTTCCCGTACACCAAATACACGACACTCAAAGAGCCGGTCGATGGAAAGCCCTCGCTCAGTGATTTCAACACCGAAGAGGCAACCCTGTTGCTGAGCTATGCCACTCCGATGAACAGCGAGCGCACGGTCAAGAACGGCCTGGAATACAGCGTCACCATTCCCGAAATACCCGTAATACGCACTTCAGTGACCATCAACGGGGCCTATTACCGCTCTCTGTACGACAACAGCCTGCCTATGCAGAAATACCCGGGCGGCCTTTATATGGGCAAGCCCTACCCGTACGTGGGCATCTACGACTGGGATTACAGCACCTTCCGGGAACAGTTTAACACCAACATCTGGCTCAATACCCATATCCCGCGCTTTAAACTCTATTTCTCGGCGATGGTACAGATGGTATGGTTCTCGCGGAGCTGGTCCAAGAAATTCTCGGGACTGCCCACTTCGTACATCAGCATGGACGGCATCGAGCGGCCGTTCCTGCCGGAAATGGCTTCCGACCCGCAATTCTCGAGCATCATACTCAGCTTTTCGGACGGGTATTTCCAACCGAACAAAAGCCCGGTATCGATCAGCCTAAATCTCAAGGCGTCGAAAGAGATCGGGAAAAACCTCAAGGCCTCGTTCTTCGTCAACCGCCTGTGGGACTACAACCCCCGCTACCGCACCAACCTCAATACCGAAACTCGGCGGTGGGTCGTGCCGTTCTTCGGGGCCGAAATGCAGATCAAACTTTAGTATTAATCCTAAATAAATAATAATCAGATGAAAAAAACCGTATTTACCCTGCTCCTGCTCCCCCTGCTCATTCTGGCAGGCTGCAGCAAGGACAACACCCCCACCCTGGTGGATGTGGCGCTTACCGTGAACCTTCCGGCCAATGAAGTGCCCGAACCCGTTACCCCGGGCACCAAGGCTTCGGCCGGCGATCCGGCTGTCGGATTCGACGTGGTCTTCACCAACACCGCCACCCAGGCTAAGACCCCGGTCAAGACCGACGCCCAAGGCATAGCCAAGGCCAAGGTCGAAGAAGGCATCTACAACGTAGCTGTTTCCGGCACGTACCAGGCCAACGGCAAAGAAACCCTTTACCAGTACAACCTGACCAGCCAGAGCATCATGATGCCGGTGGAAGGCGCCGGCGTGGTACTGCCCCCTGTGATCCCGGAGATCGCCACGGTAAGCGGCGGATGGGTCATCAAAGAGGTATATACCTCCGGCTGCCGCACGGATGCCGGAAAGGCCTATATGTACGACCAGTACATCACCCTGTACAACAACTCGGACCAGGTACTCTATGCCGACAGCCTGATTATCGCCATGTCGTCCAAATTTACCAACGACAATATGGACCAATCCTACCTGGGCAATCTGCTTCCCGGAAAGGTGGTTCCCGATATGCTGCTGCAAGTACCCGGTACCGGGAAACAGCACCCCGTTCAGCCCGGTAAATGCTTCGTGGTGGCCAGCCAGGGGCTCAATCATACCGAGGCCAGCGGCGGGTCCAGCAAATCCGACATGTCCAAGGCCGATTTCGAGTGGTACGACGACCATGCTTTGGACGTAGACGTACCCGAAGTACCCAACATGATCAACCTGTACGGTTATTCCAAGACTATCAACTCGTTCTCGGTACAGAGCAACCGGGCCTACTTCATCCTGCGTCCCACAGGCGATATCACCGCCTTTATGAACAGCCTGAAGACCGATATTATCTACCCTTCGGGCACGTCCAAGGAAATGTACCCCATCCCTACCGAAATGATCATCGACGGCGTACAGCTGGCCCCCAACGGATCGGCCCTGAATAATCCTTCGCTGCCCTCTTCGGTGGATGCCGGCTATACCTATGTAGGTGCAAATGCGGGTGAAAGCGGCTCTTACACCGGCCTGTGCGTATCCCGCAAGGTGAAAGAAAAAACGGCCGACGGGCGTTATATCCTCCAGGATACCAACAACTCGTCGAACGACTTCCGCCCCAACCAGGAGCTTTCTCCTTACGAAGTAAAGGAATAAAATGACTTTTAAACAACTTACATGCGTTGTCCTGTTTACCGGCATCAGTGCCGTAAACGCCTACTCCCAGATCCTGGGGGAATCGGAGGGTGTCCCGCGGGACACCCTCGATTCCCCTGTCTGGAGGCAGGGCTACCGAGTAAACCCTACCTCGTACGGTTCGCTGGATACTCCGGCCCAGACGGAAGTGGCGGCCTCGTTCTCCTATTGGGATTCCGATGGGCTCAACAGTCCGTTCGAGGGCGACGGCGGCAACCGGTTCCACATCTACGCCAGAGGATACGGCGTACAGAAAGGGAAAAGTATTTTTTCCGGCGAAGCGACCTTTACCACCGGCACCCGGAAGAACACCCGCTGGACCGATGTGAGCGACGTATGGATGTTGTATCCCTATATCGTAGGGGACGTTGTGGGCGGCGATTATGTGAACGAGACGTACCATCTTTCGGGCAGCTATTCCCGGTATATCGGCCGCCATACGGCCGGACTGCGGGTGGAATACACCGGCGATATGGCACACCGTTCGCGCGACCCCCGGCCCAAGAACACCACCTCTACCCTGGTACTGAACCCGGGGTGGACTTTGCGCCTCAGTGAAACGCAACGCATAGGCGCTTTTGTGGAATACACGTTCTACAAGCAGCATGTCAACATTTCGGTGAAAGAACCGAGCCGGACTTACGTATTTTACCTGATGCGCGGTATGGGCCTTTTCGACCGTATGTTCTCCAAAGGGGAATCGTCTTTCGCCCGCTATTACCGCAGCGACGGCGTACTGGCCGGGCTGCAATGGGAAAAAAGCGGGAAGAACGCTTTCGACCTGACGGCGGCTTTCCGTTATCGTAGTATCAACACCGAAGAATCGGACAACCGTATCCCGTTCAACACTTCGCGGATCGGGGCCGAGCTGCGCGGGGCTTACCGCCGCACGATGGGCCTCTCCGCCCTCACGGTGACGCTGACCGCGGAAGCCTGGCAGCAGAAAGGGTACGAAAGCCTCTATGAGCGTGTGGAAAGCGATCAGCAGACCGGCGTACAAGTATGGCGTTTTCTCAACAAAACGCTACGGAACAAGATCACAGGAGCCAACGGGTGGCTGCACGGGGAATACCGGCAGGGCATATCCGAGCGGTTCTGCCTGTGGTATGGCGTACAGGCCGGTTTCAGCAGTTGGGAAGAAAAATTCACCCAGCCGCAGTACCACATGGAAATATCCGACATCCGTTTCGGGGCCAATTTCGGCCTGCGAAAGGCATGGAAAGAAAACAGTTTTTCGGCCCGTCTTTCCGCCGAACACAAAGCCAATACCGACGCGAGCCTCCTCGCCCCCACCGGGGACGACGAGATCGTCGTCCAAAATATGCTTATCCCCTTGTACGACTATCTGAAAAAGGATTATACCCGCGTAAGCCTGTCTGCGGACTATACCGTGCCCGTCAAAAGTTTCGGGCTGAAAATAGAAGCGGCCGGCGGATACGCTTTCGGGAAAGAAGGGACCAAAAGATGGGGAGCCTCCCTGGGGCTTTCCGTATCGTTATAACACATCAAACAAAATACATGCAGGAAAACATCATCGAATGCCGGAACCTGACCCATTATTACGGTTCCCGGCTGATCTACGAGAACCTTAGCTTCAGCGTGCCGAAAGGCCGGATACTGGGGCTGCTGGGGAAGAACGGGACGGGCAAGACCACGACCATCAATATCCTTTCCGGATATCTGCGGCCGGCCGCCGGGGAGTGTCTCATCTTCGGAGAAAACATCAAATACATGGATCCCGGTACGCGCCGTCGCATCGGGCTACTCATCGAAGGGCACGTACAGTATAGTTTCATGACCATCGGACAGGTGGAAAAATTCTACAGCGCCTTTTATCCCCGCTGGAAAAAAGACGCCTACTACGGGCTGATGGAAAAGCTCCACGTAGCCCCCGGGCAACCCATCTCACGCATGTCATGCGGACAGCGTTCCCAGGTGACTCTCGGGCTTATCCTGGCGCAGGATCCCGACCTGCTGGTGCTGGACGACTTTTCGATGGGTTTGGACCCGGGTTACCGCCGCCTGTTCATCGACTACCTGAAAGAATACGCCAAGGCGGAAGATAAGACGGTATTCCTCACCTCGCATATCATCAGCGACATGGAGCGCCTGATAGACGACTGCATCATGATGGACTACGGGCGTATCCTCATTCAGCAGCCTGTGAACTATCTGCTGGAAAACCTGCGTCGCTACACCTTCACCACCGGACAACCGGACACCGAGCTTCCGGGCGACCCCGGTATCTACCACCCGGGTGTGATAAAGAACAGCGGCGAAGCTTTTTCGTTCGAAGGGGAAGAATACGTCGGGAACTACCTGCGGCGCAGCGGCATCTCTTTCGACGGCCTGAAAGCCGAAAAGGTCAACCTCGAAGATGCCTTTATCGGCCTGACGGGAAAATACTAACGCTAAAACGAACCGAAAGATGAATAAAGCTGTCTTTTTCAAGGAGTGGCTGAAAGTGCGGACTTGTTACCTGTGCATGGTCGCCGTCGTGGCCGCCTTTACCGTTTACTGCCTGATGCGCATCTCGCGCATCGTCACGATCAAGGATGTGACCCACATCTGGGAGTTGATGATCGGGCGCGATATGGTCTTCGTCGATGTGATGCAATACGTTTTCCCGACCGTGGGACTGGCTGTGGCCGTCGCCCAATTCCTGCCCGAAATGCTCCAGAAACGCCTGAAACTGACCCTGCACCTGCCCCTGTCGCAGATGCGGATGACGTTTACCATGCTCATGTTCGGCACAGTACTTCTGGTAGCTGTTTTTGCTGCCAGCGCATCGGCTATAGGGCTTTATACCGGGAGCTTCCTGGCGCGCGAACTGACCGACCGTATCCTGCTGACGATGCTCCCCTGGTATTTGTGCGGATTGGCCGCTTACTATTTGGGGGCCTGGATCCTGACGGAACCTACCGTCCGGATGAAAATCGTAGCGGCGCTGATCGCCGTGGCCGTACTGAGGATGTTCTACATTTCATCCGACCCGGAAAGCTACAACGGGTTCCTGCCCTGGATGCTGTGGATCACCCTGAGCCTCTCCGTATTTACC
The DNA here is from genome assembly GCA_959608625.1 of uncultured Flavobacteriales bacterium. GTDB lineage: Bacteria > Bacteroidota > Bacteroidia > Flavobacteriales > UBA1820 > Merdimorpha. The sequence continues at coordinate 36,614 of CAUHQV010000004.1, read as the reverse complement.
TGGCTGTCCGTACTGCGTTTCAAAGCCGGGGCACAGGACTGAACAACGAACTAAAACACGAAAAAAATGACCCGATACGGTAAAATATTCCTGTACTTCCTGTCAATAGCCGCCCTGGCGTGGATACTGCCCTGGCTGTACAGTTTCGCCACCCCCCACACGCAATCCGCCCCCTTCACCCTGCTGAGCGAGGTGAACGACCAGTTCCTGAGCAACGCTCCCTCCGGGGACAAAGGCCTGGCAATGGTCGACGAGGACGGAAAGACCTACACCAAAAGTGAGATCGATAGCATGCTCCCCACACTGTATTTCCGCCAGTTGATCGCGGACAGCCGCATGCCGGACAGCCTTCGGGGCCTTCCCATGACCCCGAAAGACATCCAGACGGGTAATTTCATGTTCCGTTCGTCCCCTTCGGACATCAACAACCGCTCGGTGGGGCTCTATCCCCTGCTGGAAAGTATGTCCGGCCGGGTAGATCTGGAAATGCCTTCCGATGTGTTCCGCATTACCGACCGTGGCATCGAGTTCATCGATATGGCTACGAATACCGTAAATAAGGAAAAAAGCCGTCTCTTCACCGAGGCGATGGAGAAAAAGGGGTTCGCTTTCCCGGCAGTGGAGATAAATGGCAATCCGACCACCCGCAAGGAGTACGACAATGGCTATCTCCTTATCGACAGCGCCGGGAAGGTATTCCGCCTGATGATGGTCAAGGAGCGTCCTTTCGTCCGCGAGACCGGCATCGACCCGGCACTGGGGATGCGCCATGCTTTTGTCACTGAGTTCCGCAGCAAAAGGTACTTCGGCTTTCTGACCGACGGAAATCACAATCTCTACGCCCTCGACAAGGACTACAATCTGGTAAAGCTCCCGGTCGAGCGTTTCGATCCCGAAACGGAAAGCCTGATGATCATCGCCAATATGTTCAACTGGACGATCCGCATCGACGGGGACAGCGAAGTGCGCTGGTATGGCATCGATTCGGACGACCATTCCCTGATCCGCGACCGGCAAATGGATTTCGCTCCGGGCTCCGCCCGAAAGATAGCCGAATACATCTTCCCGTTCAGCCTCTCGTTCACTTCCTACAACGACAAATACGCCTATCCGCGCCTCGAGGACATCTCGTATAAAGCCCTCATCCTAAATATCGTGTTGGCAGGAGTACTGGTGGTGATCCGCCGCCGGAAAAACAAGAGTCTCCTCCTCCCGGCATTGGTGACGGCAGTGACCGGGCTGTACGGTTTTATTGCGTACCTGTTACTAAAAGTACCTCCGGCAGGGCGCTGATTGAAAATCAACCCCTAAAAATACCCTAAACCCGGCGATTTTTTTGCCGGGTTTATTTTTTAGAAGTAAATTTGTCTGTTTTGGAAAAAAATTCAAACAGAATCGGGATACGTTGAGCTTTTTCGGAAAAAACAGGCATTTCATCATATATACGATCATCGGTGCTTCGTGCGAAGTTCTCGATTTTTGTTTATTTTATGTACTGATGCGCTATACCGAAATGCATGTGCTCTCCGCCCATGTGATCAGCGTGAACGCAGGACTGTTCTGTAGTTTCCTGATGAACACGAAGATCAATTTCCGCACCCCGGACAAGCTGTTCCGCCGCTTCTTCATGTTCTTCGCCATCGCTTGGGTAGGATTGGCCTTCTCCAGCGCGCTGATGGTGTTTATGGTAGAATACCTAGGGCTGTACGACATCGGCTCCAAGATATTCACCATCATCCTGGCGGGGCTCTACCAATACGTGATGAACAAGCGGTTCACTTACAAAATCATCAAGACTACCGAAAAAGGCATCAAGAACACTTTCGAATAAATAAACAAAACCCCGCATCAAGCGGGGTTTTGTTTATTTATAAAAGTCCGGATGCTTGTTACCGGAAAAGTGCTTCACTTCTTTTTTTCAGGCGCCGCCAGCGGGCCGAACTGATCCTTCCCGTCGAATATCTTTAGGCCGCGCGCATCCAGTGCATTCTTCACCAGGGCTTCGTTGCCCAACTCTTCGGCATAATGCTGTTCCGTTTCCGTAATAGGAACCACCCACAGGTTGTTCACGGCATCCCCGCGGAAACGCCCGTACAGTTTCTCGGAAAAGTTCGCTTCCCCGTCGAGCAGCAATGCATTGGTGAATACTGTCTTGAACGGCTCGATATCGAACAGCACCGTATGCCCGTCGGCCAAAAAAGTCGTATAATTCCACGGAATGTCCGACAGTCCGACGAGATACGCGATAAATCCGTCCCGGTGTTTTTCAAACAATTCCTTGCGGATACCCATCGCCAATTCGGCCCGGCGCAGGCCTTCGGGGTACTGACTGTACATTTCCACGGACGGCTGCTGAAGCAGGGACATTCCAAGGGTGAACAGGAATACATCATCTCCTTTGTTTACCATTACGACCGCCTTGGGCGGGAAATAGCCATTGTCCACCACCAAGTATTCGGTATGTTTCCCGTATGCTTTTTCGATAGCTGCCAGGTGGCCATCGCGGAACTCTTCCCAAGCCGCATTGTCCTGCATGCTTTTCCAATAGGCATCGGCCTGTTCCACCCTCTTGTAGATGTCGTTCTGTTCAGGCGTGCCCAGTTCCCAGGCAAAAGGCGAAGTGCCTATCGCATCGCGGGCATAGCCCGTAAATTCGCCGCTGGACGCCCATCCGGGGATTACGGCCAACAGGGAATCCTTTTCATACAGGGCCGCCCCATCGCCATCCTCCAGGAAAACGATGCGCAGGTCGGCCGGATTGAACTTAGGCGCGCCTAAGGGATGGTTGCATGCTTTGAGCGGCATACGGGGCTGAAGGCCCGCCTCCATCGCTTTTTTATCGACCGAGTCTATCGCCTTGGCGTAATTGCGCACCCAGGAGGCCCGTATCTCGGTATCGCCGCCTTCCGGACGGATATAAAGGTACAGGTATACGCTGTTGTTTTCTTCCTGCACTAACGCATGGGTATCCGTCTTGGGGAAATACGCGCTGCAAATGATATTCTTATCCATCGTTATCTGTGGTTAAAAAGGCATTTCATCTTCACCACCGCCCGCATTTCCGGATGGACGGTTGATCTTGCTGTCGAACGCATCGGCCGGCAGGCCCCGCGGGTCGAACCCGCTGCCACCGCCGAACGCGCCGTTTATTTTCGATTCGTATCCGTCCTGTACGTCGAAGCCCTGTCCGCCCGAGGGAGCGCTGCCTGTCGTTTCCAGGTCGGAAAACTGGGCCAGCGGCCCCACGAACGAAAGACGGATATTGCGCAAATCGCCGTTACGGTGTTTGGCAATGATGAATTCCGCCTGCCCGGCGGTAGGTGTCCCGTCTTCCCAGGTGTCGAAATTGTAGTACTCCGGACGGTAAATGAAGCTTACGATATCCGCATCCTGTTCGATAGCCCCCGATTCGCGCAGGTGCTGGAGCGAAGGGCGCTTTTGTCCCGTTTGGGCCTCTACGCCCCGGGAAAGCTGTGAAAGGGCGATCACCGGCACATTCAGTTCCTTAGCTACGGCCTTCAGGGTGCGGGAGATCATCGATATTTCCTGTTCGCGGTTGCCGGGTCCGTTCTTGCCGCCTACGGTCATCAGTTGGAGATAGTCGACAATGAGTATCTTCACCCCCTGCGATACCAACCGGCGGGCTTTGGCCCGGAATTCCAACAGGGAAAGCCCCGGGGTTTCATCGATATAGATCTGGGCCTTTTCCAAGTCCTTTACTTTTTGGTACAGAATATCCCATTCATATTGCTGAAGGCTGCCCTCGCGGAGTTTGTTGGACGTAATGCCTGTCTCCGAACTGATCATACGGGTGATAAGCTGTACCGAGGACATCTCCAGGCTGAACAATGCCACCGGCACTTCATGGCGGATCGCCATATTTTTGGCCATCGATACCACGAATGCCGTCTTACCCATACCCGGGCGGGCGGCGATCACCACCAGGTCGCTGCCCTGCCAACCTGCTGTACACTTATCTATTTCGCGGAAACCGGACGGAAGACCGCTGATACCCCCTTCCTGTTTCGAGAGTTCCTCGATCCGCTTGATGGCCTGATGCACCAGGTCCTCCGCTTTCTCGTAGGATTTTTTGATGTTGGTATTGGTGATATTGAAAATGGCAGATTCCGCATCGTCCAGCAGGTCGAACACGTCGGTGGAATCGTCGTACGATTTATTGATGATGTCGGTGGACAACAGGATGAGTTCCCGCTGGAAATACTTTTGCTGCACCACGCGGGCGTGGAATTCGATATTGGCGGCCGAACTTACCTTTTGTGTAAGTTGTACAAGGTAAAAATCGCCACCCACCGCATCGAGCAGCCCGGCCGAACGCAGTTCATTGCCGACCGTCAGCAGGTCTATCGGTTTGGTATCGTTGTACAGCCGGACGACGGCGCTGTATATATGGCGGTGTTCCGGCCGGTAGAATACCTCGTCATTCTCCTGGAATATATTCACTACCCGGTCCACGGCGCGATGGTCTATCATCATGGCTCCCAGGACGGCCTGTTCGAACTCGACGGCCTGGGGAGGGAGTTTTCCGGCCTCCAGGGACACGACCGAAGGCACCGCAGAAGGCTTTCTGGCGGCATTTTTTTTGGCATTTTCCATGAGGGTAAAGCTACGGTTTTTTCCGGGGAAATCCCGGAGCGGGGAAATTTGTTGCTAACAACTTTTCCACATACGTATACGTAAAAAATACACCCGGAGTTTTCTCTCCGGGTGTACATTCTCTCTAGGGCGTCATAGACGAAACGAAGGAAATACTGAAGTAAAATGCCGCCCTCTAATCCATAGTAACTTTAAAATCCAGTTGTGTGTGTTGTATAAAAAATCAAAAAACAAAATTGATGTTAGTTGTTAGGACTGTTAGTTTCCGGACCGGTGTTTTCCGACACCCTGTATCCCGTACACCAACACCACAAATATAGGACAATATTCCATAAAAAAGCAATCACCCCTGATTTTTTTGCGTTAATATTTTAGTTTCCTGAATATCAAAATGTTATATATGATGATATTTTGTTATCGACTATAAAAAAATCAAAAGCCTCCTATGCGTTTGCAAAAAGTACACTATCTTTGGGTAACGAAAAACGTTCCTCATCCCTATCCGATGATAAAAAAACTCAGCGTTTCCAACTATGCCCTGATAGACCACCTGCAGGTGGAGCCCGCGAGCGGTCTTTCCATTCTTACCGGCGAGACCGGGGCGGGAAAATCCATCATCCTGGGGGCCCTGGCCCTGGCTACGGGCGCCCGCGCCGACTTGTCGGCCCTTCGCGACAAGGACCGCAAATGTGTCGTAGAGCTCACGGTGGACATCGGGGACAGGGATATGGAAACCTTTTTTGCGGAGTACGACCTCGATTATGAGCCCCAGACCATCATTCGCCGGGAAATCCTTCCAGGTGGGAAATCGCGGGCTTTCGTCAACGATACGCCCGTGCTGCTGGATACCCTGAACGAGCTGTCTTCCCTGTTGGTAGACGTTCATTCCCAGCACCAAAGCCTGCTGCTGTCCCGCCACGAATACCGGATCGGGATCGCAGACAAATACGCCGGCAATGCTGTATTGCTTACACGATACCGCAAGGCATTTGCCGGATACCGCACGCTCGAATCCCGGTTGGAGCTCTTGAACACCCGAAAAGCGGAACTGTCCAAAACACAGGACTATAACCGTTATTTGCTGGACGAACTGGACAAGGCAGCCCTGAAGGATGAGAACGAACAGGAAGAACTGGAAAACCTCTGCGCCCGCCTGGAAAACGCCCAGCAGATAACGGCCGACCTTTTCGGTATCACCCAACTGATGGATGCGGAAGGTACCGGCATACTCCTCCGGCTGGCGGAGGTTTACCACCTGCTGCGCAAGAACGACAAATACTTTCCGGGCGAAGATCACTTGGCCGAAAGGGCTGAAAGCGCCCTGATCGAACTCAAGGATATCGCGACACAGGTTTCCTCCTACCTGGCGGACAACGACGGCGACCCGGATCTGCTCGAACGCAGCTCCGCCCGGCTGGATACCCTCTACTCCCTCGAGCGCAAACATGGTGTCCCGGATATAGTTTCGCTGATCCGCCTGCGCGAAGAATTGCGCAGTGAGGTATCCGGATTGGAGAACATCGAAGAAGAGATTGAAACCGTACAGAAAAACCTGTCGGACGCAAGGAATGCCCTCGAACAGGCCGCAAAAGAATTGTCCGAAGCCCGGCAGGAAGCCGCCGGAAAACTCTCGGACGAGATTACGGCCACCGTGCGCTCCCTCGGGATGGCCAACGCCGAATTCCAGGTAGAAGTATCGCCTGCGGGGCATTTTACCGAAGCGGGGGCCGACAATATCTCGTTCCTTTTTTCGGCAAACCTCGGCCAGACGCCGGCACAGGTGGAAAAAGTAGCCTCCGGAGGAGAACTCTCGCGCATCATGCTGGCCGTGAAATACGCCCTGGCGCGCCGGGCCGATCTCCCCTCGGTGGTATTCGACGAAATAGACACCGGCGTATCGGGCGATATCGCCGACCGGATGGGGCGCATCATGCAGGATATGTCCCGGCATATGCAGGTCGTCGCCATTACCCACCTCCCGCAGATCGCCTCGCGGGGCGACCGGCATTACAAAGTCTTCAAGGAAGAGGAGAACGGCACTACCCTTTCCCGGATAGCCGTTCTAGACGAAAACGAAAGGACAACGGAGCTGGCACAGATGATCAGCGGGGCCGACATTACCGCCGCAGCCATGGAACACGCCCGCGAACTGCTCCGGCAGAACCGCTTATCGGCCGAATAACAAGGCGCATATTGTTACAACCTAAATAATCACTCGAAAAACAATAAAATATGGTCGATACCGATCTGCATATTCACTCCGATTACAGCAGCGACGGAGAGTTCGGGATTCCCGGCATTATCGGCAAATGCCAGGAACAGAAGGTCGGTTTTTTCTCCCTTACGGATCACAATTCGGTAAAAGGCGTAGAGGAAGCCGCTACTTTAGCGCGGCTGGCAGGCATTGATTTTATACCGGGCATCGAGATAGATTGCAATTACAAGGGTACCGACCTGCACGTGCTGGGCTATCGGGTAGACTGGAAGTCCCCGGATTTCCTCCGGCTGGAAGAATCCGTTTTTTCCAAAGCGATGGATTCGTTCGCGGAAATGATAGGCAATATAAACCAACTGGGGTTTGCCATAGATGCGCAGACTGTTTTAGCCGCAGCGGACGGCAAACTGCCTACGGGCGAATTGATCGCCGAAATCCTGCTGTCGGACGAAAAATACCACTCCCCGGCGCTTTCCCCCTATATGGAAGGCGGAGAGAGAAGCGATATGCCCTATATCAATTTCTACCTGGATTACTTCGCCCAAGGCAAACCCGCATTCGCGCCCATTGATTATATAAGTTACCGCAGTGCGATCGAAATGATCAAAGATAACGGAGGCATACCGATCGTGGCCCATCCGGGCCTGAACCTCCGGGGAAAAGAACACATCGCCCAGGAGCTGCTGGAAAAGGGCGCAGAAGGCCTGGAGGTCTTCAACAACTACCACGATACCGATCAGATCCTCTATTTCGCTTCGTTAGTTCGATCGCGAAAAGCGATCATGACCTGCGGAAGCGATTTTCATGGAAAGACCAAGCCCTTGATCAATATCGGGCAGTTTAAGTCCGATCCCCGCTTTGAAGACTATTTAAATAATTCCCTCCGGCTGCTGAAAAGTCGGGTATAAATCGTTGACAAAAAATAGAAAAGGCAGGGATTTCCCGCCTTTTCTATTTTTTAAATTTATCCGATTATTTCTTTTTCCATCCGTACAGGCGGGGAGAAACGAGCGGCCGCCCGAAGTCGATCCAGCGTGCATCCCGGACATAGGCATAGACCATCACTGCCGTAACCGTTCCGATCACCGAACCGGCCAATACATCCGACAGAAAGTGCTGCATCAGGTAAATACGGCTATACGCCACCCCAAAAGCGACGAGAAACAATGCCACTTTCACCCAACTCCGGCGCGCGAACAGGGCCAGCGTGGTAAGCAAACAGAATGCGGCAGTCGTATGCCCGGAAGGAAAACTGAGCGTTTCCCGGAGCGAGTACCCTTCCACCAAATCCATTCCTCCCAAGAGTCCGGCCTGGGCCAGTTCAACCGAAGGGCGCGGCATCTCGATGGCGTATTTGAGTAGGGTCGTGATCCCCATGGCAATCAGTATGGATGTGATCCCGCTTACCATATAACGGTAGGAGAACAGCGTTCCTGTCAACAGGACACAAATACAAAAGACCGATCCGCCCAGCGCGGTAACGGCCAGCCACATATCATTCTGAAAAGGCGTATGGAGCGAATTGAAGGCCACCTGTAGGGGAACTTTATCACAAAAAACAAGCGCTGCCGCTGCCGCTGTCCAAAACACAAGGCAGGGGAGCAGAAACGGAACATTGGCTTTTACGATGTCTTTTATCTTACCCATCAGCTCACCTGCGCCCCTATTACATTGCGGAGATTGACCACGGAATTATTCCATACCTGGCGCGCTTCATTCAGTTCTTCGGGATAAGCGAAATCAGTGATAGTCAGTGCGACATCCCCCGTCAATTCATCTTCTTCGATCTTTATTTCGAAGTAATATTTCTCCCCTTCGTCGGCTTTCCAGCGGAACCGCACCAACGAATCTTCCCGGCGGGCGATGAGTGTAGCCTCTTCTTCGCTTCCCGCCCAGATGAACGTATAGGAACTTCCCCGGGAAACCGCCGCATCGGAAAACCATTCACCGAGACCAGATGCAGTGGATATATATTGATATAGCATCTCTACAGATGCTTTTACAAGGTATTCTATATGGTATTTTTGCTTTTCTGCCATATTGGGTTATTAGGGTTTTACGGGCGCAAGGTATATATTTCGCATTACAAATAAAAAGAAAAAAAGTCCCATTTTTACTTGGCCGAAAAATAATATTTATATACTTTTGCAATCGTTTTCAAACCGAAAATGGCGAGGTAGCTCAGCTGGCTAGAGCGTCGGATTCATAACCCGGAGGTCGGGGGATCATGCCCCCCCCTCGCTACGAGATTCATACAACCCGTTCCCTGCGAACGGGTTGTATTATTTGGGGAATCCGGAGGCTGTGCACTCATCGGGGATGGCCGAAAGTATTTCAAAAAAAGGATGCGCCTTTCTTCAAATTTCATTATCTTTCTGATGCCAAAAGGCGCGCCGTCTTAAAAATTCACGGACCATTAAACCCAAACCAAAAAGCAGATCATGAAGAATATATTCGGACGCGGTATTTTATCTCATAAAAAGGGAATATCGGATGTTTTACATATTTCCATATTGTTAATGTGCCTTTTTTTAGTGATCAGCATTTCCCTCGACACATTCAAAGGGATTTCCTTTTACGAGCAATCATACTATTTAAAAGTCCAGTTTTGGATCTGCTTATGGTTTTTATTCTGTTTCCTTCTGGAATTCCTGATGGCGGATAATAAATGGAAGTATTTTCGCTCCCATTTCCTCTTTTTACTGGTTTCTATTCCCTACCAAAGTATCATTAACCATTATCAATGGACTTTTGATACCGAATTTACGTATTTCATCCGCTTTATTCCCCTGCTCCGGGGCGGCTATGCTTTAGCGATGGTGGTCGGCTGGTTTACAAGCAATAAAATATCCAGCCTCTTTATATCCTACGTACTGATGCTCGTGGCGAACGTCTATTTTGCGAGTTTGGCCTTTTTTGCCCTCGAAGTGAATGTAAATCCCGCGGTGAAGGATTACCAGGATGCACTTTGGTGGGCCTCGATGAATGTGACCACTGTAGGATCGAATATCTACGCCGTAACGGCTACAGGGCGTATCCTCTCTGTTTTTCTGGCCGGATTGGGAATGCTTATGTTCCCGATATTGACCGTATATGTGACAAATCTGTTTTTGGGCAAAAAGCAACCAGGAGCCCCAAAGAAATCCAATCCGACTCCGGCAAAAACCGATCAGTAACTGAAAAGCACACAATAAATCCCGTATCCAAACCGCCTTTTGTGGTTTTGGAGCTTTTTCTATGCGCGGTTTCTACCCCGATTATATCATATACTCTCACCCCCATTGGCCTGGTCGAAAGTGCTTTCCTATAACCAAAAAAATAATTTTTGTTGTAAAAAAATATTTTGTTATTTTAGCAAAACCATACGATCCCAACAGCCAGTCTCGGCTGTATTATTTCTTACGTACGCTTTGTACGGTTCTGTATTTTTCTTTTTTCTAATTAAAATATTCTATTTGGAGGCAATGAAAAATAATTTATTAGCTTTTTTCCAGTAAGCATTGACATTCCGGTTTCAATTTTGTATTTTCATGCCGGACACACAATATTAGATAGCAGGCATTTCCTGTAAAATATTTTGAGTCTGACATCATCTCCCTCCCATCCGAGCGAACCATACCCGCCGGAAAAGTATTCAAGCTCACTTTTTTACACTACTAACCAAAACACAATTGTCATGAAAAAATTATTGTTTTTCTCCACATTCATCCTGGCCTGTCTGGTATCGTGCCAGAAAACAGAAATCCAATCCAACGGTTTGCCCGATGCAGCGTCTGCAGATGCCATAGACGGCTATATAGTCGGTATCGGGTTCCGGAATCAAGTGTCCCCCCGTAACGGGGATGCCAACGTGACCTACAATGGGGTAACGTCCACCGATTTTGTGATTGTGCCGTTTTTTAACGGGAATTACAATGTAACGGTCTCCGCAATCCCGAACTCGGGGTATATAGTCGACTACTGGCTACAGTTCGACGCCCAACCGAACATTTCTTCTACCGGGACGCGTGTGAATGATAAAAAATCATCTTTCATTTATCATGCCGGGTCGAAAGGCGCTTGGTTCGAACCTGTATTCAAGCCTGTAGTTTCGGCCAATGCCACTTTTGAAACGGATGGCGGAGGAACCTATTCTTTCGACAGCACCCCTGCGGGCGCTTTTATCGATGTGCCGTTTACCGTGAGTGCCAATCCCAACCCCGGCATGGAATTCAATTACTGGACCCGAAACGGCAAAATAATACTCGAACAATCCTTCACGGAAACCCTTACGGACAATCAACCGGTAAGCTACGTCGCCCATTTCAAACCCTACGATCTCCAGAATCCAGAAAGCGGCACAGCGGTGGTTTTTTATCATAATCAAGTGGAAGCGACTTACGATTATATAAACCGGACGACTGTAGAATTCACAGACCCCTCTGGTAAGGCCCGAAGAGTGTCGCCGCACGACGGAACGATAGGACATACTTTTACGATCAAAGCCGGCACATCCATTACGGTAAACGTAGATGTGGAATCCCGCGACGGGCACGAAATGTATTTCATGTATAAATGGACGGATGGCCAGTCTTACAAATTAACACCGACCCGTCGAGTGGTCGAAAGGCTCACATCCGACGGTCTCTATGGTTATACCGAGGTCGCATTCCGGGCCGACCGGACCGATACCTGGGAAGATTTCCTGGGGCAGTTCGGCGGTGGCGGCTGGTAAACTACTCTTCTGCCGCGTTATACCTTAAAAAAGGGTCCGTGAATACGGGCCCTTATTCTATAATCGGGATCTTACTTCTGATGGGCGAACCAAGTGACCTGCCGTTTGGCATAGTTCCGGGTATGCTGTTTCACCAAAGCAACGGCATCTTCCAAGGTAATATTTCCCTCGAAATAATCGAAGAATTCGCGGTATCCGACGCTTTGCATCGCGTTACAGGCCCGGTACGGCAGAAGGGATTCCACTTCGGCGACCAATCCGTCTGCGACCATCCGGTCTACTCTTTCGTCGATACGCCGGTAGAGCTCTTCCCGGGGCAGTTCGACGAGTATCTTTTCCACCCGGAAAGGACGCCCCGTCCGGCCGCTGCCCAGAAAAGAAGAATAAGGCCTCCCGGAAGCCACACATACTTCCAGTGCCCGCATCAGCCGGCGGGGATTTTTAGTATCTACCATACCGTAATATTCGGGATCCCGCTCCCGGAGCAAAGCCTGTAATTTCGGCAGCCCGTTTTCGGCGAACGTCCGCCCTAGTTGCCGGCGGATCTCCGGCGGCACTTCCGGAAAACGGTCTATTCCGTGCTCCACCGCCTGCAGGTAAAGGCCGGACCCGCCGACCATTACCACGTTCTTTCCCCGGGAACGGATCTCTTCGATCTTCTCCAGCGCATCCTTTTCATAATCCCCGACCGAATATTCGGCCTCCACCGGCAAGTGCCCGATGAAATGATGGGGAACAGCGGAAAGTTCCTCCGCCGTCGGTTTGGCCGTGCCGATATCCATGCCCCGATAGAACTGGCGGGAATCGAACGATACGATCTCCGCATCGGTATCCTGGGCGATACGGATCGCAAGGGCGGTCTTCCCGCCGGCCGTGGGGCCTGTGACAGCTTTTATCGTATACATGTTCCGAGAGGGTATTTGCTGCAAATGTATTAAAGTTCGCCGTTTTATGCGTATTTTTGTGAAATGAAAAACACGGCTATGGATACGGAAAACTACAAAGAGATACTCGGTCGCATCAAGGCTTTTGTCTTCGATGTGGACGGGGTGATGACCGACGGATCTGTCACGGTATTCCCTACGGGGGAATTCGTGCGCAAGATGAACGTAAAGGATGGCTATGCCATGCAGCTGGCCGCCAAACGCGGCTACCGGATCATTATCATCACCGGGGGCAAAGAAGACTCGATCCTTACCCGCTTCAACCGGCTGGGCATCCACGACATCGTGCTCAACGCGACCTCGAAGCTCGAAAAACTCCGGGAATACTGCGACGGCTACGGCATCGCGCCGGCCGATATGCTCTACATGGGCGACGACGTGCCGGACATCGCCCCGATGAAAGCCGTAGGGCTTCCCTGCTGCCCTTCGGATGCCTGCATGGATGTACTGGCCGTGTCCAAATACGTTTCGCCTTATAAAGGCGGCGAAGGTTGCGTGCGCGACGTGATCGAGCAGGTACTCAAAGCGCAGGGAAAATGGCACGAGGAAAATTTCGACGGATTCAACGCCTGAACGAAAGATGAACGGGATAGAAAAAAACAGCCTGGCCCGGGCATTGGAAGGGAAAACGCTGGTATTGGCTTCGTCGTCGCCCCGGCGCATCGAATTCTTTGAAAAACTCGGCGTTCCGTTCGTCGCGCGGGGTGGCGATGTGGACGAAACCTATCCTTCTGCCCTTCAGGGAGAGGATATCGTAAAATTCCTCAGCCGGGTAAAAGCCCGGGCGGCTGGCCTGCGATCCGACATAGAGATCGTCGTAGGAGCCGATACGATCGTATGGGCGAACGGGACGGCCCTGGGCAAACCGAAAGATGCCTCAGAGGCTGTCGAGATGCTCCGGATACTCTCCGGACGCACGCACGAAGTGATCACCGGGGTGACTATCCGCGGGGCACAAGGCGAGGAAACATTCAGCAGTATGACAAAAGTCACGTTTGCCGAAATGGACGAAGACGATATCCGGTATTACGTCGAACGGTTCTCTCCGCTGGACAAGGCGGGGGCTTACGCCATCCAGGAATGGATCGGGGAAACCAGCATCACGAGCATCGAAGGCCCGTACCACAATGTAGTCGGCCTGCCAACGGCGCAATTGTACGCTCGTCTCAAAACATTTGCCGCGCGGGCGTAAAAACACTAATTTTGCATCCCGATGGGAAAACTGATAGGAATAGACTATGGACGCAGACGGGTGGGCGTTGCAGTAAGCGACGAGTTGCAGATCATCGCCTCGCCCCTGTGTACCCTCAGCCCGGAAGAAACCCTGGTTTTCCTGAAAGAATACTGTGCGGAGAATCCGGTAGATACTATCGTGGTGGGACAACCCCGGCATACCTATTCTGCGGAGGCTCCGGTAGAGATCGAGGCGGACATCCTCGCGTTCGTCGCACAATTGGGCGCTGCCCTGCCCGGAATTCCTGTCGAGAGATATGACGAGCGGTTTACCTCAAAAATCGCGGCCCGCGATATGTTCACCTCGGGAGCCCCGAAAGGCAAACGGCAGGAAAAAGGCGCATTGGACCGTACCAGCGCCGCGATCATCCTGCGGGACTATATGGAATCCCGCGGGCGGAGGTAGCGGCCGCAAAAGAATTGAAAAAACGGATAAAACAGAACCGATATGATATTACCGATACTGGCCTACGGGGAACCCATCCTCAAAAAAAGGGCCGAAGAAATAGAAAAAGAATACCCCGAACTGGATAAACTGGTACAGGATATGTTCGAGACGATGGACTCGGCAGACGGGGTCGGGCTGGCTGCCCCCCAGATAGGGCACTCGATCCGGGTGATCGTCGTGGACGGCTCTCCATTTGCCGACTACGAAGAAATCCCGAAGGAAGAGCGGAACTTTCTAAAAACATTCCGCCAGGAATTCGTCAATCCCGAAGTGCTGGAGGAATGGGGCGATAAATGGGGCTTCGAAGAAGGCTGCCTGAGCATCCCCGGCATCCATGAAAAAGTGTTCCGTCCGGAGAACGTGCGTGTAAAATATTTCGACAAGCAGTGGAACGAACACGAAGTGTCGCTTTCGGGTCGGGCGGCGCGGATATTCCAGCACGAGTTCGACCATCTGGAAGGGGTGGTATTTACCGATCACCTCTCCCCGCTCACTAAACGGATGATCCAGAAACGCCTTCAAAACATTTCCCAAGGGCATACCAACGCTTCCTATCCGATGCGTTTTCCCAACCGCAAATAACACAATCAATCGAAAAGATAAATTACACTTCACAAGAAAATGAAATTAAAAGGTATCATTGCCATTTCGGGCAAACCGGGGCTTTTCAAGATCCTTTCCCACACCAAAGGCGGTGTGATCGTCGAAACCGTTCAGCACGGCAAGCGCACCATGGCTTCCCTGACTTCGACCATGAGTTCGTTGGACGACATCTCGATGTACACCCAAACCGAGGAGCTTCCCCTGCGGGAGATCATGCGCCGTATCGCCGAAAAGCAGGATAACGGCCAGGCCCTGGATGCGAAAACTACTTCCGATGACCAGTTGAAAGAATACTTCGAGGCTATCGTGCCCGATTACGACCGGGAGCGCGTATACGCTTCGCATATCCGCAAACTGTTCCACTGGTACAATCTCCTGCAGGCAGCCGGAATGGTGTCCAAGGAAAAAGAGGACGAGGATCCGGAAACCACTGAAGAAAAGGCCGAATAGTCCTTTTTGAAGAACAATAAAAACGCCCGCTGAAGCGGGCGTTTTTTCATGGAATCCACCCAAAATAAAACGATCCGGAAAGGTATTGAAGTCAAAAAATCCCTACTTTAGGCAGACAAAATAAACACAACAAAACGCATCCCATGATAGACGTAAGAGTGACCGTCGGTATTTACGAAACCTTGAAAGACGCAGAAGTGATTCCTATGCAATTGGGAGCCCTGCCCCGTATCGGCGAGACCCTGTTGATGACCCCGGAACTGAAGAGGATGGCCGATAAAAAGATCAAGGAATGGAACATGGACCCGTACACACGCGTGAATTACGTAAAATGCATCGCCTATGACCAGCAACCGACCCCGGTACTGATGCTCAGTACCAATCCGAAGCTAGTGAACGTGGATTGTTTTATGGAAGGCCAAACAACTTTTACCCTTTCCCTGCCCTCGGTGCCTCGTATCGGAGAGGAGATAATCTCCCTGGAAGAAAAACAGTTTTTCGTAGCCAGCGTCATTTATGCGCCTTGGGGGGCATTCGCCAGATTGTCGACAGAAAAGCCCTTAGTACCGGTAGACGTGGTGCGTGACAAACGATATTGATAGGGAACCATTTCCGCAATCCCGATAACAGATTCTATGCCGACACTTAAACAACAGCCTTATTGACATAACGTATCCTATACATGAACTCTCTATGTAGAGGGATTGAAGGACGCCCTGGTCGGACATGGTGGATCCTTCCTGAAAAATCCCGGGGCAATGCCCCGGGATTTTTCAGGAAGGATTGTTATTCGGTCTAATTATCGCCACCCGAGTCTGAATCTCTGAAATCGTACATTTCTGCGCGCAAGGTGACTGTCATATCTCCGGAAATCTGGTTATCACGCCCCAGGTAAATCAACGAACTTGTTTCCCTCCCGCGAAGGCTTAGATCCAAACCTCCATGGTCATCAAACGAGGAATACGCAACAACGCAATAGTACAAAGGATCGTTTATACTTTCCAATTGTATGCAAATAGTCACTCCTTGCGAGCCGGTCTGTACCGGGAATCTCAGAATTCTCCCCCCGCATCCTATATCCAGGCGTTCAATGTACCCCCGGCCGCCGGGTCCTATATATTGAATTTCACATTCGTTGCGGAACTGTGAGTCAGGGACAAGGTTATGAAACGTAAGCATTGAAATACCTTGGGAAGCAGGATTCTTTGGCCTGAATATGGCTATATAGTCAAGGATTTTATTGGCTTCAGGGATTACGGTGACTGCCTGATCAAAAGATGAAATCTGGTGATTTACAGTCCAATGGTCGAATTCGTAATCAGAAGACGGGGTAGCAGTAAGAGTGACGGGGATCCCTACGTAAAAATTGTCCGAAGAAGCGGAGACAGTACCTCCTCCGTTCGTATCCATAGACAGGTAATTGTAAGGAATGTTATTGATAGCATTTTTTGCGGTCACATCGGGAGTTTCCGACAGGGTGTCGGATTTCTGGCACGATACCATGCAGGCCAGGATGAACGTGGAGAAAAACAATAATTTTTTCATGACAATTGTGTTTTTTAGTTGGCAAAATATGACCTATCTGTTTTCCCCTTAATGGTCATCCATTCGGAGAGACAAAATATTCCAGTTAAATATTAGTAAAAAAACACCCACAAAGATCACGAACAATATTACAAATTTTAAGTCAAAATCAAGAATAAAAAGAATAATTCCCCCACAGAAAGTGGAGGAATTCGGTCAAAAATATTCTATTCATCGGATGGGTGCCGTCACATGTTCTTTTTTTTCCATTAGAACATGCCGTAAATCCCGTTAATATTCCGGTGGCATGTCCCGAAGCTGGGCTTGGGAAAATACCGGACCGTCCTTGCATACGTACATCTTGCCTACGTTGCAACGGCCACACTTACCCACCCCGCATTTCATGCGGTTTTCGAGGGTGGTAAAGATATTTCCGTCGGAAAAGCCGATAGCCTGGAGTTTGGGCAGCGTAAACTTGATCATCACCGGCGGCCCGCAGACGACAGCCACCGTGTTTTCGGACGACAGCCCGGCCGCCGCTACCACGTCGGGTACGAAACCGACCTTCCCTGTCCAATCGGGCGTTTCCCCGCCCGGGTCGACCGTGGTGATAAGGTTCACATCGGGGCGCTCGGCCCATTCTTTCAACTCGTGTTTATAGACCAGGTCGTTCGGGGTTTTGGCTCCGTAAACAATCGTCACGTTCCCGTATTTCTCCCGCTCGTCCAGCGCATTCCATATCACGCACCGCATCGGCGGCAGGGCGATACCCCCGGCAATGAACAGCAGGTTCTTCCCGGCCCACCCATCCATCGGGAAAACGTTGCCGAACGGCCCGCGGAAACCGATCGTATCCCCTTCTTCCTTTTTCGCCAATGCGGTAGTCACGCGCCCGGCCTGCCGGAACGTACATTCGATATATCCTTTGCGTGTGGGAGAAGAAGCGATACAGAAAGTCGATTCGCCTTCCCCGAATACGGAGTATTCGCCGAATTGGCCGGCCCGGAAGGAAAAAGCCGCCGCTTCCTCTTCGTTCTGGAAACGGAGGCGGAACGTCCGCACCCCGGGTGCTTCGCGGACGATTTTCTCGATAGTCATCCGGTATGGCAGGTAAATGTTCTTATCGTCGTTCATCATTATTTCAGGGTAATGGAGATAAGGTGTTCCTTGAGATTCATGTCCACCGGACAGGCGCGCGAACAACGGCCGCATCCGGTACATCCGAGCGAAGATTCCCGCTCCGGAATATAAGAGAACTTGTGCATCAGGCGCTGACGCCAGCGCGTGGCCTGCGTAGGCCGTGGATTGTGGCCCGAGGTATGGAGAGTGAAAAGTGCAAAACCGCACGAATCCCAGCAGCGCAGGCGGCTGCCCTCGCTCCCTTTGGCACAATCCTGAATATCGAAACACGAGCACGTGGGGCATACATAGGCGCAGGCCCCGCAACCCAGGCAGCGCTCGGACTGCTCTTTCCAGATAGGGGAATCGAACATCGCCCCTATCTTTTCCTTGAGCTGTTCCAAATCGAACACCGCCGGGACATCCGCCAGGTATTTTTGTTTGTTTTCTGCCGATCTTTCTTCAAAAAAGCCGGAAGCCAGCGAAACGAGTTTTTCCCCTTTTTCCGTCGATACCTCCGCGATAGCCCCTTCAGGGGTCATCGTAAGCAGCACATCGCTGCCGGCGGTATTTCCGGGGCCGCCGCCTACCGAAGTGCAAAAGCAACTGTTGTCTGCCCGGGCGCAACTTACGGCAATAATAGCCGTCCGCTCACGGCGCGCGTTGTACAGTTTGTCCTTGAAATCCCAGTTGAACACGGCATCCAGGGGGAAGATCGATGCGGCATCGCACGGACGTACCTGCCACAACAGGGTTGTCGGTACGCCTGCCGGATCGAAATCCTCCACCTCCACGTTCTTTCCGTCTTTTTTATACGAAAAAAGCACTTCGGCGCGGGGAAAAAGGGCTTCCTTGGCACTGCGGGTGGTCTGGACGTAATCCGTCGCCACGTCCGACAGCTTTTCCACCGGGGCGAACTCCACCACCCGGCCTTTGCGGACCGGGGCGAGTACCCGGTCGTGCGCCTTAGCCAAGGCATCGAACCAGGCGGTTATATTTTCTTTCTTTATATAAAGTGTTTTCATCGCATCACAGGATAAAATTCTCTTTGTCGTCCGCCCGGAACGTATTGAGGACGGCCCCTTCCTTGGGGGCAGCGCCCGGGACGGCCCCGAATTCGGCGGCAATATTTCCCAGAAGCTTCCGGTTGAGCAGGTGTACCGGTATACCTTCCGGGCAAGCATCCCCGCACGACCCGCAGCCTACGCAGCGCCCCGCCAGGTGCATCACGCGGCTGATCTGCCACTCCATATTGGAGAGCGGCGAGGGCCAGGGGTCGATCCACTGCGGGCGGTTGTCCTCCACAATGCAACGCGTGCAATAACACATCGGACAAGCAGCCCGGCAGGCGTAACATTTGATACAACGGGAAAATTCGTTCTGCCAGAACGCCCAGCGTTCTTCCGCCGTCATGGCGTCGAGCCGTTCGAGGAGTTCCCGGTCGGCCTGTGAAGGCTCGGAGGGGATATGGTCTATGTAAACAGCAATATCGTCCGTCTTGAGAAAATGCATGAATTCGTCGTTGGGCGAAAGATGCAGGATGGTGAACGCCTGCTGGCCTATCTGATTTTCTTTGAAAAGATAATAAATGCTCCGCAGGGTAGGTATCGTTGCGGCTACGGCCACTTTTTCGCCTTTTACGAGCTCCGCTTTGGTAAGGTATACGGCCAGGTTCTGTCCGAAATCGGGGGAGAAAACCATGCGCTCCGCATCCCGGGCATTGCGGCAGAACATCGGCCGGGGCTGCCCGTCCGTGCCTTTTTCATATCCGATGGCCAAGGTGATCTCGCCCCGGTCGAATAGTTCTTTGATCCTTTGCGTCAGCTTATCCATTGTATACTCCGTTTTTCAGGTAATCGGCCGCTTTTCGGTAATCGGCGTAAGGCCCCAGTTCGCGGACTTCACCCACCGTATCGTTTACCAGTTCGGCCCATTTGGCGCCCTCGCCTGCCGACACCCACGAAAATTTGATCCGGCGCACGTCCACTCCGAGGTATTCCAACAACCCGCGGAGTACCATCCAACGACGGCGGGCATGGAAATTACCGGCGGTATAGTGGCAGTCGTTCGGGTGGCAACCCGATACGATGACCCCATCGGCTCCCGAAGCGAAAGCTTTCAGTATCAACATAAAATCGATGCGTCCCGTGCAAGGGAAGCGCACGATCCGGACGTTGGAGGCGTATTTCATGCGGCTGGTTCCCGTCAGGTCGGCCCCGGCATAGGTACACCAGTTGCACACGAAAGCCACGATTTTGGGTTCGAACTGTGTATTATCTTGTTCTTCCATCTGTTATCCTTTACTCGCTGAGGGCGGTAAGCACCTGTGCGAACATTTCTTCGTTGGTAAATCCTTGGAGGTCTATGCTCTTGCTACGGCAGAAAGCCACACACGTCCCGCATCCCTGGCACAGGCCGGGATTGATGTTGGCCACAACTTTCAGGACACTGCCGTCGCGCGCCGTAATGGGTTCCATGTCTATGGCCTGGTATGGGCATATCTGGATGCACAATCCGCATCCTACACAAGTGGAGAATAGCGGAGGGGCCGTTCGGTTGACCACTGCCACCACCGGTTCGCGCACCAGTTCGTCCCGCGAGAACAGCCCGGCCACCTTTACCGCCGCACCGGAAGCCGCGGCTACCGTTTCGGGAATATCCTTGGGGCTTTGGCAGGCTCCCGCCAGGAAAATACCCGCCGTATTGGTCTCCACCGGTTTGAGTTTGGGATGCGCCTCGGCAAAGAAATTGTACCGGTCGTAGGAGATATGGAGCTTCTGCGCCAGGGATTCGGCCCCCTGGTTGGCCACGCCCGCCGTAGCAAGCACCACCATGTCGGCTTCGATCTCCACCGGCCGCGCACCCAAAAGGGTATCGGCCCCTTTGACGATGAGTTTGCCGTCCCGCTCGTAAATGCGCGACACCCGGCCGCGGATATAGTTCACACCGTCCTCTTCGATGGCCCGGCGCACGAATTCGTCGTAATCCTTACCTGCCGCGCGGATATCCATATAAAATACATAGGAATCCCCGCCGTGTACCTTGTGCTGGTACAACATGGCGTGCTTGGCCGTGTACATGCAGCATATTTTAGAGCAATACGGCTTGCCTTTGGCAGGGTCGCGGGAACCGGCACAGGCCACGAATACGATCTTTTGCGGGATCTTACCGTCCGAGGGACGACGAATCTCGCCCATCGTAGGGCCGGAAGCCGAAGCCAGGCGCTCGAACTGGAGCCCGGTGATCACATCCTTGTACTTTCCGTAGCCGTATTCGGGGAAAAAGTCGGTCTTCACCACGTCGAAGCCGGTAGCCACTACCACGGCTCCCACTTGTTCGGTAATGATCCGGTCTTCCTGGTCGAAGGCGATCGCGCCCGTGGGGCAGGTTTTCTCGCACAATTTGCACTTTCCGGTGCGGTAGTACATACAATGTTCCTTGTCGATCACCGGTTTGTTGGGAACTGCCTGCGGGAACGGCGTATAGATAGCGGTACGCAGCCCCATAGCCGCATTGAATTCGCTGGGTATTTTCTTGGTCGGGCATTTGGTCGTACAAGCCCCGCAGCCGGTGCATTTTTCCAAGTCGATACTGCGCGCCTTGAGCCGGATACGGGCCGTAAAATTGCCGATAAAACCCTCGAGGCCCTCGACTTCCGCATAAGTATGCAGGGTGATGTTCGGGTGCTGGGCCACCTCCACCATACGCGGAGTGAGGATACACTGCGAACAGTCGAGCGTCGGGAACGTTTCCGAAAGCTGGGACATGTGTCCGCCGATGGAGGGTTCTTTTTCCACCAGGATCACTTTATGCCCGGAATTGGCGATATCCAGCGCCGCTTGGATACCGGCGATACCGCCGCCGATCACCAGCGCTTTTTTGGTGACAGGCACTTTGATGGGATTGAGCGGCCGGTCGCGTTTGACCTTTTCCACCTGCATCCGCACCAGGTCTATGGCTTTTTCCGTAGTGGCGCCGCCCTTTTCATGCACCCACGAGCAGTGCTCGCGGATATTGGCGATCTCGCACATATACGGGTTCAGGCAGGCCTCGGAACAGGCCTTGCGGAACGTCGTCTCATGCATACGGGGCGAACAGGCGGCCACCACCACCCCATCGAGGCCTTTCTCGCGGATCGCATCCTTGATCATCGTCTGACCGGGATCGGAACACATGTATTTGTAATCCATGCTCACTTCCACCCCCTCCATCTTGGCGATCTCGGCGGCCACTTTTTCACAGTCGACCGTCGCTCCGATATTTTCGCCGCAGTGGCATACGAATACTCCTATTTTAGACATAATCGTTTTCGTTTAAAGGTTTACGGGCACAAAATGCCGTTTTACACCCAACTCCTCCGGAGATACTCCCACCGAAAGACCCAGCGCCTGGGTAATGTACAATACCGGAATGTCGACCGGGCGTTCCAATTGTTTGTTGACAGCCCTCCGGCGCATATCCAGGTTGGCGTGGCACATCGGGCAGGCCACGATGACGGCTTCCGCCCCACGGGCCGCCGCATCGGAAAGCACGTCGCCGGAAAGCCGTGCGATGGTCTTGGTGGCGGGAATAGTCATCCCTCCGCCGCAGCATTCCGTCTTGAAAGCCCAGTCAATGGGCATAGCACCGGCTTCCGCCATCAACTCGTCCATCGTCTGCGGGTCTTCCGTCCGGTCGAAACCGAGCACACTGGCCGGACGTACCAAAAGGCAGCCGTAATAGCAGGCCACTTTCTTACCGAAAGGTTTTACCCGTTTTTCTTTTACCTTGCCGGGAGCGTATTTTTCGATCCATTGAAGTACGTTGAGTATCTTCACCGGGGACAGGCTCATTTCGAGTATTTTCTCTATTTTATCTTTCAGGGACGGTTTTTCCGCCAGCTCGTGCTGGGAAAGGGCCAAGCGGTTGTAACAGGCGGCACAGGGTACAACAATCTCGTCGAAACCCTGGGCTGCGGCCAGCGCCAGCACCCGGGAAGGGAGCGCCAGGGCCAAATCCTTATCCACCGCATGGGCGGAAGAAGCCCCGCAGCAGTTCCAGTCCTTTATTTCCTCCAACGGCATATCGAGGGCCCGGGCCAGCGCCACCACCGATTCGGCGTATTCGCGGGACGAGCCTTTCAGGGAACATCCGGGGTAAAATCCTGTTTTCATTTTCCGTTCTTTTTGGCTTTGATGGTCTTTTTGAATATATTTTTCACCCCTTTGCGACCTTTTATCCGTTCGGGCAGCAGTCCGAGCTTACCACGGGAAAACATCCCGGGTACCAGGTCTACGTCCTGGAAAAAATCGCCGGTAGCCAGCTTGTACTCCACTTCCATGCCTACTTCGTACAGCCGCCCCGTATTTTCTATCTGGGAGAGGAAAGCCCGGTGGAAGGCGATGATCTTTTTGGCATCCTTATGTTGCAAACCTTTGCGCAGGGATTCCTGCCGCAAAGCATCCATGACCGATGGGATATCTATCGACATGGGGCAACGCTGGTAACAATTCTCACAGTTCAGGCACCGCCAAATAGTACGGCTGCGCAGTACGGCCTGACAATCGGCTGTATCGCCCGTCTGGAGAAGGCGCATCACATAACTGGGGGGATAGTCCATATCCTGGGCCTGCACACAGCCTGCGGAACATTTCCCGCACTGGTAGCAATGGGACACATCCACCCCGGTACCGTCTTTCACGCCGGCACGTATATCTTGATTTTCAGCCATCTGTCAAAATTTTATTTCTTGATGTTGCAGGGACCGGCCCGCTTGCGGGGAGCCTTCCTTTCAGATTCCAAATATAGTGATTTTTCAAAACCTCGCTCCGGCCCGGAAAAGCAATAACACTTACGGAAACCATTTCCCCTTGCCTGCGAGCGGTTTTTTGTGTACCTTTACATTATTAGTCCCGGTCTGAAACCGGGGCTCTGTTTTGCAGTATGGCTAAGAACAATATACAGAAAACGATCGTCCCGGTGCTGGAAATGAACTGCGCCGTGTGCGCCAACAATGTGGAGAGCAAAACACGCTCCATCCCGGGCGTACTGTCGGCGGACGTGAATTTCGCTTCCGGGGACATGAGCCTCACCTACGACCGGTCGGTGGTGAGCCTTTCCGATATACAGGCACAGATACGGGCCATCGGGTACGACATCCTGATAGGCAGCGACAATACGGAGGAAAAGAAAGAAGAAAAACAACGGGAACGTTACCGGCGGCTGCGCTTCCGCACGATAGCGGCCTGGGTACTGGCCATTCCCCTGATGGTCGTGTCGATGGTCTTCATGGACAATACCCATGCGGACTGGGTTATGCTGGCCATGACGCTGCCTATCCTTTATTACGGGCGCAGCTTTTTCGTGAATGCGGTCAAACAGGCCCGCCACGGGGCGGCCAACATGGACACCCTGGTAGCCCTGAGCACTTCGGTAGCCTTCCTTTTCAGCCTTTTCAACACGATATTCCCCGATTTCCTGTCGTCCCGCGGCATGCAGGTGCATGTCTATTACGAAGCGGCAGGTATGATCATCGCATTCGTGCTGCTGGGCAAACTCCTGGAAGAACGCGCCAAAGGAAACACTTCGTCCGCGATCCGCAAACTGATGGGCCTGCAGCCCAAGACGGCCCGGGTAGTGACCGACGAAGGGGAAAAGGATATGCCTATCGGCATGATAAAAGTGGGCTACAAGATCAGCGTCCGCCCCGGCGAACGTATCCCGGTGGATGGAAAAGTGGTCGACGGCTCGTCCTACGTGGATGAAAGCATGATCAGCGGGGAACCGGTACCTGTACGCAAAAGCGCGGGGGACAAAGTCCTTTCCGGCACCATCAACCAACGGGGGACTTTTATCGTGGAGGCGACCCAGGTGGGTGCCGATACCGTGTTGGCCCGCATTATCCTGATGGTCGAAGAGGCCCAGGGCAGCAAAGCTCCCGTCCAGCGGATCGTGGACAAGATCGCCGGGATATTCGTCCCCGTGGTCATGGGCGTGGCAATACTCACTCTGGTGGTTTGGTTGTGGATCGGAGGCACTTCCTACCTGCACATGGCCATCGTATCGGCGGTTTCGGTACTGGTGATCGCCTGCCCTTGCGCTTTAGGACTGGCCACCCCTACCGCCCTGATGGTCGGCATCGGAAAAGGAGCGGAAAACCATATCCTGATCAAAGACGCTTTCGCCCTCGAAAACCTCTGCCGGGTAAATGTGATGGCGATGGACAAGACCGGGACACTCACCGTAGGCAGCCCGAAGGTCTCGCAGTTCATGGATCTGGGGTACTTGCTCAAACGCAACAAGGATATCCTCTATTCGATGGAGAATAAATCGGAGCACCCGCTGGGGCTGGCCGTAGTCGCCTACCTGAAAAACAAAGGTGCCGAAGACATCGCCCTGGATACTTTCGAGTCCGTTACCGGTAAAGGCATACGGACTACCGTAGACGGGGAAACCTACTGGGCCGGAAGCCTGAATTTCTGTCTCGAATTCGTCGAAAAGCTCGAAAAAGACCTTTCGGACACCGTATCCCGCTGGCAGAACGAAGGGAAAAGCATCGTATTTTTCGGCCAGGGGGGTGTTCCTCTGTGCGTGATAGCTATCAGCGACCCGCTCAAACCCACTTCGCGGCAGGCCGTAGAGCAGTTGACCCGACAGGGGATCGAAGTCCATATGCTCACCGGCGACTCCGAAAAAACGGCGGCGTTCATCGCTGCCCAAGCCGGCATTAAACATTACCATGCCGCCCTGATGCCCGACGATAAAGCCAAATTCATCGAAAAATTCCAGCAGGAAGGCAAGACCGTCGCCATGGTCGGGGATGGCATCAACGATTCGCAGGCGTTGGCTTCGGCCAACGTGGGTATCGCGATGGGACGCGGTACGGACATCGCGATGGACGTGGCGATGGTCACCCTGATGACTTCCGACCTGATGCTGTTGCCCAAGGCAGTGAACCTCTCCCGGCGCACTGTCCGGCTGATCCGCCAGAACCTTTTCTGGGCTTTTATATATAATGTCATCGGTATTCCCATTGCCGCCGGGGTGCTCTATCCTTTTTACGGGATACTGCTCAACCCGATGTGGGCCGGGGCGGCGATGGCCCTGAGTTCCGTTTCGGTGGTGGCCAACGCCCTGAGACTGGGACGCAGCAAGATTTGAGAACTATTCTTTCAAGCAAACGATAATACACGATAAAACATGAGGAAACTAAAATTCCGCACCAGCGCCAAATGCGGCGGGTGCACAGCCAAAATAGACGGTGAACTCTCCAAAGTACTCCCGGCCGGCTCCTGGTCCTTCGACCTCTCCAGCCCGGATAAGACCCTGACGGTGACGGATTCGCCCGTAGGCGTCCCGGAAATAGTCCGGGCTGTACAGGCGGCCGGATACCGGGCCGAAGAAATACCGGCATAATACTGCCCGGCACAGGCCTTTCCCCGATTAGGGCAAATAAGAGGAAAAAACGTTTGAAAAACGGAAAAACCGGATACCGGGTTTTCAGGGGAAAACACTAACTTTGCACCTGCATTATCAAAACACTACACACTCGTAATGTCATCGAAATACTCTCTTAAAGACCTCTGCACGCAGACCCGTAGGGATATCCTGCGCATGATAGGGGCTGTGAACTCCGGACATCCCGGCGGTTCGCTCGGCTGCACGGAATTCATGGTGGCCCTGTTCAACAAAGTAATGAGCCACAAGTCCACGCCGTTCGACCCGGATGGAAAAGACCAGGATCTTTTCTTTTTGTCCAACGGACACCTGTCCGCCCTGCTCTATTCCGTACTGGCCCGTACCGGTTATTTTCCGGTATCGGAACTGGCTACGTTCCGCCGCATCAACTCGCGCCTGCAGGGGCACCCCACTACCAAAGAAGGGCTTCCCGGTATCCGCATGGCCTCGGGTTCGCTCGGACAGGGCATGTCGGTAGCCATAGGCGCCGCGCTGGCGAAAAAGCTCAACAAGGACCAACACCTGGTATATTCCCTCCACGGGGACGGGGAACTGGAAGAGGGCCAGATATGGGAGGCCATCATGTATGCGGGCTCCAAAGGAGTGGACAACCTGATCTCCACCATAGACGCCAACGGATGCCAGATCGACGGCACGACCGATCAAGTCATGTCGTTGGGCAACCTGGAAGATAAATTCCGTGCCTTCGGATGGGATGTGGTTCACATCGGCGACGGCAACGATGTCGAACAAGTAATATTCGGGCTGGAAAAAGCCAAGGCCATGACCGGCAAAGGCCGCCCGGTAGCCGTGATCATGAAGACCATGATGGGCAACGGGGTGGATTTCATGATGCACACCTGCAAATGGCACGGGCAGGCCCCCAACAAGGAACAGCTCGAAAGCGCCCTGGCTCAGAACCCCGAGACCCTCGGCGATTATTAATCCCAAAAGGCATCCAAAAAAAACATGAAGAAATACGAAATACTCGGCAATAACGACACCCGCAGCGGATTCGGCGACGCGCTGACGGAACTGGGGAACGAAAACCCCGATGTAGTAGCTCTGTGCGCCGACCTCACCGGTTCGCTAAAAATGGATACTTTCGCCAAGGAGCATCCCGACCGTTTTTTCCAGACCGGTATCGCCGAGGCCAACATGATGTGCATCGCCGCCGGCATGACCATAGGAGGCAAGATACCGTTCACCGGTACTTTCGCCAACTTCTCTACCGCCCGCGTGTACGACCAGATACGCCAGAGCATCGCTTATTCGGGTAAAAATGTCAAAATATGCGCTTCGCACGCAGGGCTCACTTTGGGCGAGGACGGCGCTACCCATCAGACGCTGGAAGACATCGGCATGATGAAAATGCTTCCCGGCATGGTGGTGATCAACCCGTGCGACTACAACCAGACCAAAGCCGCCACCAAGGCCATCGCCAAATACACAGGCCCCGTTTACCTGCGTTTCGGGCGCCCGAAAGTGCCTACTTTCATCCCGGCAGACCAGCCGTTCGAGATCGGAAAAGCCCTGAAAATCAACGAAGGGCGCGACGTAACCATCGTAGCTACGGGACATTTGGTATGGGAAGCCCTGAAAGCCGCCGAAATCCTCGAAGGCCGCGGCATTTCCGCCGAGGTGATCGATATGCATACCATCAAGCCGCTCGATGAAAAAGCCATCCTGGACTCCGTGGCCGCAACCGGTTGTCTGGTTTCCGCCGAAGAGCACAACATCAAAGGCGGCCTGGGAGAAAGCATCGCCTCGGTACTGGTACGCAACAACCCCGTACCGCAGGAATTCGTAGCCGTAATGGATACGTTCGGGGAATCCGGCACTCCTTCGGAGCTGATGGACAAATACCACCTGAACGCCGAGGCCATCGTGACCAAGGCCGAGCGCGTAATCTCCCGCAAACGGCAGTAAAACCGCCCTGAGCGACCGTACAAAATACGACCGCAGGAGCCGATACGTATCGATCGCACGACCGTATTGTTTCCTGCGGTTTTTCATTCAACCGAAACCATCTGCAAAATAATACCCGAAAAAAACTTCTTCAATAACGATGGAAAGAGAAAAAGATAAAGTAAAAGTACTGGAAAGCCACTACATCTCGCAGCGCCCCTGGCTCACTGCCCGCCGCGACGTATTGGAACTGCCCGATGGGCGTATCGTCCCCGAATACTACGTACTGGAATACCCGGAATGGGTCAACACGATCGCCCGCACCAAAGACGGGAATTTCGTGTTCGTACGGCAATACCGCCACGGGCTGGGCATCACCGAATTCGAACTCTGCGCCGGGGTATGCGAACCGAACGACCCTTCCCCCCTGCAGGCGGCGCAAAGGGAACTGGCGGAAGAAACGGGCTTCGGTGGCGGCAAATGGCACAAACTGATGGCCATCTCCGCCAACCCGAGCACCCAGACCAACCTGACTCACTGTTTTGTCGCCGCCGATGTGGAACCCATCACTACCCGCCATCTGGATCCGACCGAAGACCTGTCCGTCCATATCCTCTCCCTGGAACAAGTCCGGGAATTGCTCGCCGAAGACCGGATCAAACAGGCCACGCACGCCGCCCCTTTGTGGCGGTATTTTGCGGAAAACCATTTGCTCTAGCGGGCATTGCCTATAAACAAAGGGGCCCGGATTTTTCCGGGCCCCTTTTTTACAAACCGTGTGTCAGCCTACGAAGCGACCTTTATCCCCACCAGACCTACGATCACCAGCAGGGCGGAAAACAGGCGCAGCATACTCGCACTATCCCCGAAGAACAGGATACCGATCAGAAGGGTACCCAGCCCGCCGATTCCCGTCCATACGATATAGGCCGTACCGATAGGTATCGTCTTTTGCGCGATGTACAGGAAATAGCCGCTCAGCGCCATGCTGACGACGGACACTCCTATCCAAAGGAGTTTGTGGGGTGAACCGTGGGAGAGCTTGAATCCCAGAGGCCAGCCGATCTCGAAAATGCCGGCCAGCAGTAAATAAAGCCAATTAATACTCATTTTATTATTGAGGTTGTGCAGGGACAGCCCTGCATGATACAGTCAAAACAAGAGCGTGCCGGAAATCCGGCAGGCTGTTTTTTCAAAAATAATATCTGGTTTTCGCCTATTCGAAAGGCATTTTCACCACCAGGGCCTTGAGCAATTTGCCCCGGACCTCGACGTATACCTCACTTCCCGGTGCGGCCATAGTCGTAGGGACATAGCCCATTGCGATCGCTTTTTTGAGCGAAGGGGCCATCGTCCCGGAGGTGATATATCCGATCTGGTTCCCGGCAGCGTCGGTCACCGGATAGCCGTGGCGGGCGATGCCCTTGTCCAGCAGTTCCAGCCCTACCAGTTTGCGGGAAACACCCTCCTCTTTCTGCTTTTTCAGCAGTTGGGAGTCGGTAAATTCTTTGGTGAATTTGGTGATCCATCCCAATCCGGCTTCGATAGGCGAAGTGGTATCGTCGATATCGTTGCCATAGAGGCTGAACCCTTTTTCCAGACGCAGCGTATCCCGGGCACCGAGCCCTGCGGGTGCGATCCCGAGCGGCTTTCCGGCCTCGAATACGGCGTTCCATACTTTTTCGGCCGCCGCATTGGGGATGTACACCTCGAAGCCGCCCGCACCGGTATACCCGGTAGCGGAAACGATCACATCGCCCAGCCCGGCAAAACGGCCGGTCTTAAACGTATAATAAGGCATGGATGCCAAGTCTATGTCCGTCAGGGGTTGCATGGCTTCGGCCGCCAGAGGTCCCTGTACCGCAAGGAGGGATATTTCATCCGAACGGTTCTCCATCACCGCGCCGGTATCGTTGTGCGAAGATATCCAGTCCCAGTCTTTATCTATATTGGATGCGTTGACCACCAGCATGTAGTGTTCTTCCGCCATACGGTATACCAACAAGTCGTCCACGATACCGCCCTTGCCGTTCGGCAGGCAGGTGTACTGTATTTTGCCATCGACCAGCTTCGAAGCGTCGTTGGTCGTCAGTTTCTGGATAAGGGGAAGTGCGCCGGGGCCGCTGAGGAAAAACTCGCCCATGTGCGAGCAGTCGAACACCCCCACAGCCGTACGTACTTTTTCATGCTCGGCGTTCACGCCTTCGTACTGCACGGGCATTTCCCATCCGGCAAAAGGTACCATTTTCGCCCCCAGGGCATGATGTACGGCATTGAGGGCCGTTTTTTTGAGCGTAGCGTTTTCTGCATCCATGATCGTATGTCTTTTTAGTAGAGCGGGCCCGGACCCGCGTAGGATTTTACGGCTTCAAATATACGCATTTTTTTGCAGGGTAAAATACTTCCCGGCACACCTGCTGCAAAGAAACACAAGCGATTGGGATACGAAAAAACGTCAGTCCCGGACCTCGATCCCCGTCACCCGGTGGCTGTAGCCGGAAAGAAAACGCATTCCCCGGCTTTTGTAGAAAATAAAAACGCCTTTTTCCACCGTATTCACGGTAAAACAGGAAGGCCCTGCCTCGAACGGTGCCATCCACATCCGCACCAGACAGCAGTGTTCCGGAGCAATCACTACAGGGGGCATCAATGAAACACATACGGAAGAGTACTCGGCCAATGCGGCTTCAACCCCTACGGATATCGTCCCGTCCCTTTCCAGGCTGAGTACCGACGGTATTTCCCGCCCGGAAACCTGCTCCATTCGCACGCTGAGAAGCGTCAGCGGCATAACTCCCATATTGTGAACCGGTATCTCCAACAGGGCATTTGCAGGTACCAATGCGACAGACTGGGGAATTACCCTTTTTTCGCTTACCGTCACGGGAGAAGCGCCGACCCATAGCAATCCGGAACGATCCAAAAGCGGAAAGTTTTCCCCCTTTTGCACCTGCTCCCCAGGGCAGAGCGCCGAAATGCGGCCGGAAGACGGCGTATAGAAATACGGCACATCTCCGCCAAATATCCGGTAAATCCCTGAAGGAAAGCTTCCCGCAAGAAAGACCGTTCGTCCGCCGGGAGACTTTCCCGTTTGTACCGGATAGACCGTTGCATCCGGATCGGTCAAGAACAGATATTCCGCCGGTCCCTTTTCCAGCGCTTGAATATTTTCAGGGGTATATCTATACACCTCCTTTACTTCGGCCGAAGGGGCCTGATAAGGTTTTTTTTCTATTGCTCGCATCGGAAAAACAACGTTTTTTTGTTCGCGGGGATAAACGTACGGTTGCCTCGTATAGAGCCTTGCAAGGATATTCAGAACCGGAATCCTATTCCGGCATATCTCCTGCCCCGTCATTTTTCCGGGTTGTACATTTTGACAAACGAAAGAAAAATCGTACGTTTTTTACACAATTGATTCGGGAAAATCCAGCAGAAAACAGTTTACAACCTCTTTTTCAGGTTACCGGAAAACAGGGTCAACAACGGTAAAAGGGCATCCTATCTCACAAATTGCATCGGAGGGGGAAAACAAAACGCCCGCTACGATGGCTGTATCGGGATGATTTCTTAACTTGCATCCCTGTTTTAAACCAGTATTTGAAATGGAAGAACAACCCCGCATTATAAACTCGCTGCTGGACAACGATTTTTATAAATTCACAATGCAAAACGCTGTGACCAAGCTGTTCCCCACCGCCCGGGTGAGGTACCGTTTCGTCAACCGCGGCAACCATAAATTTCCCGAAGGGTTCGCCCAAGCCCTGCGTTACCAGGTAGAAAGGATGTCCGAACTCGCACTACAGGGAGACGAGAAGGCCTACTTCGCCCGCAAATGCCGGTATCTAGACCCGGTTTACCTCGATTTTCTCAGCGGGTTCCGCTACGATCCTTCGGAGGTGCATATCGAACAGCACGGCGGCGATTTGGATGTAACCATAGAAGGGCTTTGGTACCGGACTATCCTGTGGGAGGTTCCTCTAATGGCTGTCATATCGGAACTTTACTACAACCTGGAAGGGCTCCAGCGTGTGAGCGATGAAGTGGTTTGCGATATCACCCGCCGAAAAATGGAAGCCTACAAGGGGCTGGATATAAAAATAGCCGAATTCGGTACGCGCCGTCGGCACAGTTACCGGGTACAGGAGCTCGTGGTAGCCGCCCTGCAAAAATACGGGGGAGCGAATTACATCGGCACTTCGAACGTGCGCCTGGCGATGGATTACAACGTGATCCCCATCGGAACCCATGCCCACGAATGGTTCATGTTCCACGCCGCCCATTTCGGATATAAAATGGCCAACCGTGCCGGGCTGGGCAACTGGGTAGATGTATACCACGGAGACTTGGGTATCGCTTTGCCCGATACCTTTACTACGGACGTGTTCCTCAACTCGTTCGACAAGAAATTCGCCAAACTGTTCGACGGTGTGCGCCACGACAGCGGCGACCCGCTGGAATTTATCGACAAAATCACTTCGCACTATAAAGGCCTGAATATCGACCCGCAAAGCAAGACCATCATATTCTCCGATACTCTCAATCCACAGACCGTACGCCGTATCGCGGATTATTGTCGGGGAAAAATAGGCATGTCGTTCGGGATCGGCACCAATTTTACCAACGACGTAGGACTGGAAGCCCTGAATATGGTGATAAAAATGAGCGAGGCCTTTACCGAGAACGGCAAATGGACTCCCACCGTAAAACTTTCCGACGCCGAAGGAAAGTATACCGGCGATCCGGCAGCTATCGAACTGGCAAAGACCATCCTGGGTATCTGACCTTTCAACCGGCAGTCCATAAAAAAGGCGGTGACTGAAAAGTCACCGCCTTTTTTATGGACTGGCTAGCCCCTATTTATTCCGGAGTCTTTCCTCCAGGAGTGTTATGTGCTTTTTTTGAAGGTCGATCAATTCGTCCTTGGTCCGCAGGAGTTCTTCTATGGCAGAACTATCCGCCGGTGACTTTTCGGGGGAAAGTATCATATCCCCCCGGTCAAGGATCAGCCAATCGATACTGATATCCGGAAATTTATTGATAATTATCTTCACTTTGTCGGCGCCCATACTGGTTCCGCTATCCAGAAAGCCGATGGAAAGCCCGGTCATAGAATAAAATTTATTCTTAGAAATGCCCTTATAATCAAGGTATTGTTTTATTTTATCTTTTTCCCCCATTAAAAATTGATAATTATCTTGCTTTTTATGATTTTTATCTATAATATTGCATCGTGCTTCGGATAACGAACTAAATAGTACTAACAGAATACTAAAGTTTCAATATCGACACAACCATCGGGAAAGACATCGACTTTCCCGCTGAGATAGGTATGCCCCTGGCGAGACACCGATACAAGAGAGTAAAAATACAAAAAATATTCATAATCCGCCGGGATTATTTCGGATGGATAAAAATCATAAACATGATTGGTTATCAGAGCATTATACCCACACACCAGCATGGTTTTACACCACAAAAGGGCGGCCAAGATTTTACTCGTCCGGTTCCGGGATCATTTCGAATGGTTCATGGGCAAGCATAAAGATCGGTCGTACATTAAAGCAGACGGAAACATTTTCATTAACAAAATAAAA
Organism: uncultured Flavobacteriales bacterium; assembly: GCA_959608625.1. Classification (GTDB taxonomy): domain Bacteria; phylum Bacteroidota; class Bacteroidia; order Flavobacteriales; family UBA1820; genus Merdimorpha. The sequence continues at coordinate 2,809 of CAUHQV010000004.1, read as the reverse complement.
ACATCGAAAAATTCTCTAACTAAATTCAAATCACAGAATGAAAAGACAGAAAAAATTAATCGGGCTCTTCGCGCTCGCCGGCCTGATAGCCATGGGCGTGTCGTCATGTAAAAAATACGATGATGACATCGACCAGCTCCGCCAGGAGATCGCAGACACGAAATCCGCCCTGGAAAACGCCCTGAGAGCCGGCAAACTTATCACCGCCGTCAATCCCGTAACGGGAGGCTGGGATATCGTTTTCTCGGACAACAGCAAGATCACCGTAAAGAACGGTGAGAACGGCGCACCCGGAACCGCCGGATTCGCCCCGGTAGTAGGCATCGATAACGAGGGGTATTGGACGGTCGTTTCGGCACTGGGAGCCGACCCCGTACGCGTAAAAGACGCTTCCGGAAAAGAAGTGAAAGCGGCAGCCAGCGTACCGGTCGCCAACGAAGAGACCAAGACCTGGTGGGTAGACGGCAAAGACACCGAAATCTCCTATGTGGGTGAAGCCGGGGATGCTGGCAAAGACGGCCACTCCCCCTACATCGACAAGGACACCAACCACTGGATGGTGTACGACGATGAAAAAGGGGCCTTCGAAGATTCGGGTGTAAAAGCCAGTGTATCCTATTCCGAAATAAAGATCGAAAAAGGCGTACTGATGATAGACGGAGTGCCCACCGATGCCACCGGTATTCCTTCGGTAGCCTACAACGATTTGACCCATACGGTAATGGTAACGGTATACGATGCCGCCGGAAAAGCATCCAACTACGAATTCCTGCAAGCCTCGGACGTGATGGTAATGATCACCTCCGTATCGGCCCCTATCGCCAACCCGCTGATCGGGATCAACTACGGTAAAGCCGCAGGCGATTTCACCTGGGGTAAGGAATCCTTCAAAGCAAACGACTTGCTGTTCTCCGACGGCGGGAAGGTCATCGTTCCGGTGATCGTCAACCCGACCGGAGCCTCGCTCGACGACTGCAAGATAGAGATCGTCAATCCCAAGGACGAAACGTTTGTCATTCCGGTAGTTAAAGCTACCCGTGGGTACAACTACGACAAGTATGGCTTCAAAGCGGCCAACACTGCCGGCGCTCCTGCCGCCAACGGACTGTGGTCGCTCGAATTGGGCCTGACTGCCGAAAATCTGGCCGAACTCAACAAAGCCGCTTCCGGAGTATCCAACCTGGCTGTAAGGGTAACCAAAGGCGAAGGGGAAAATGCCCGTATTATCCAGTCCGGATACCAGTACAAGGCCAAATCCGAGGAAATAGCCGCCTTGGCCAACCTGGATGACGTACCCGCGGCCGTAACCGCCGCACTGGGCGAAAAGGTAAGCCTGCTCGGCGCACTCGATACGACCCTTGTATTCCGCGATTCCATCGCCTATAAGGCAGAAAGTGTGACCGATGCACACAAATCGGTCACGATGGGCCGCGACGACATCTCTACCGTAGACAACAAAGCCAGCATCGACGTCCTGGAAGGCAACAACGTGACCTATACGCTGTCGGCCCGCGATTACAAAGGCTCTTCCCTGACCAAAGACGTAACGGTTACTTTCTACTCTTCGATCGGTCTGGGCGACGTAACGCTCGCCGGGGCCAACCTGACCCTGCGGGCCGTTTCGGATACCGCGTTCGTATCCCTGGATCCGATGTACACCGCCCTGGGCGAAAAGAAAAGCCTCTGGCAGACCAACGCCCAGAACTTCAAAGTCGTCGTAAAAGATGCCAAGGGTAACGTCGTGGATGCGAATAATGCGATCGGTACTGCCGGCAAATTCACGGTGAACTTCTTCGAGAAAGGGGTATCCTTCCCCAGCGGAGCCGTACAGACTCCTACCTCCGACAACACCAAAACCAATTTCGTAGGCGTGACGGCCAACGCCACCCAGGTACTTCCGGGCAGCTATACAGCCACCATTACTTTCGAGGACAAGCGCGACGCTTCCTACAAGACGTTCGGCATCGTTGTTCCGGTAGTCGTAACAAACCCAGCCATGGACGTTCAAGCCCTGTTTTCACACGTTCCCGCCAAATGGAGCGGCAACAACCTGGCCGTATTCGGCGCCGCTCAAACGACGGCCTCCACCACGTATGTCCTGGGCGATGCTTACAGCAAAACGCCTGACGCCGCCAACTTCGGTTTCGAATATGTGAAGCCCACGGGCGGAAAAGAAACCCCGCTGGCCGACGACAAGACGATGAACGTATCGGCAGCGACCCTTTACAACGCCTACACGATCGACCTTTATTACTATTACTTCGGCAACAAAGGCAATAAAGTGAAAGTGGAATCCCTCGTGGCCACGCCTAAGAGCCTGGTAAAAGAAGGCACACTGACCCTGAAGGACGAAAAAGTCTTCGAGGTGACCGTAGGCGCTTCCGCCCTGAGCATGGCCGGTACTTATAGTTTCGCCGATTACAACAAAACCGCACAGGTGCTGTTCGGTACGCTCGGCTCTGAAATAGCCTCCGTGGCCGTAACGGCCACGGGCGACAACGCCAAACTGGTCACCGTCGCCGGTTCGTCGGGCGCCGACTGGACTATCACCGCCAACAGCCAGGTCGCGCTCGATCTGCCCGCCACGGTGACCATCCGCCTGGTAGTGACCGACAAGATGGGTGCCGAGTTTGTGAAAGACCTCGACCTGACAGTTAAGAAATAGGATGCTTCGTTTTCAGTCGGTCTGATACCGGCCTAGTTTATAGTATTTTTAATCATGTGGCGGGCCCCGTTACGGGGGCGCCATTTTTGTTTTGTTAAGACCGTAATTTTTGCCAAGGAAAAAAAAACAAACGCGAATTTTGGG